>NZ_JBFAKG010000101.1:0-16819 GCF_040655595.1 Saccharopolyspora sp. NPDC050389 | reverse complement strand
CGCCGGGCCGGGTCCGGCTCCCGCAGCGCCTGGTCCATCGCCGCGAACAGCGCCTTGGCATCCGGGCTGGAGTCCCACTTGGTGTACTTACCGGAACGAACACTCACGAGGCTCAGCCGCGCAGCGCCTTGCGGGACAGCAGGTTGCCCAGGTATTGGGCCGCCTGCACCAGCACGATGATGATCAGCACCGCGATCGCGGTGATGCCCCACTCGAAGCGCTGGTAGCCGTAGGTGATGGCGAAGTCCCCGAGCCCGCCGCCGCCGACCGCGCCCGCGACGGCCGTCATGTCGACGACCGCGACGAACACGAAGGTGTAGCCGAGGATCAGCGGCCCGAGCGCCTCCGGTACCAGCAGGCCCACGATGATCCGCAGCGGGCTCGCCCCCATCGCGCGGGCCGCCTCGATGACCCCGGGATCGATGGTCACCAGGTTCTGCTCGACGATCCGCGAGATGCCGAACGTGGCCGCGACGGTCAGCGCGAACGTGGCGGCGGTGGTGCCCAGCGTGGTGCCGACCACCTGGATCGTCAGCGGGCCGATCGCCGTGATGAAGATGATGAACGGGATCGGCCTGATGATGTTCACCAGCACGTTCAGCACCACGAACACGAAGCGGTTGGCGAGGATCCCGCCCTGCCGCGTGGTGTAGAGCAGGATGCCGAGCACCAGGCCGAGGAAGCCGCCGATCAGCATCGTCGCCAGCACCATCCAGACGGTCTGGCCGATCGAGGTGAGCAGCACCGGCCCGATCGTCGCCCAGTCGATGTTCACGCCACCAGCTCCTGTACCTCGGTGATCTCGCGGAGCTCGGCGATCAGCGCGTCGACGCCGTCGGCCGCGCCGTTGAGCTCCAACGTCAGCCGGCCCAGTGACTCGCCGCCGAGCTCCTTGATCCCGCCGTAGACGATCTCGAACCGGACGCCGTGCCGGCCGAGCGCGTTGGACAGCACCTCGCCGATCCGCCGGTCGTCGCGGATGCTCGCGGTCACCAGCCGGCCGTCGTGCCGGGCGCGCAGCCGGGCCAGGTTCTCGCCGTCGGGCTGGTCGTGCAGCACGGTCTCCACGAACCGGCGGGTGATCGCGGTCTTGGGCGCGGAGAACACGTCCACCACGCTGCCCTGCTCGACGACGCGCCCGGCGTCGAGCACCGCGACCCGGTCCGCGATCTCCCGGACCACCTCCATCTCGTGGGTGATCACCACGATGGTCACCCCGAGCTCGGTGTTGACGCGCTTGAGCAGCCGCAACACCTCGCCGGTGGTCTCCGGGTCGAGCGCGCTGGTGGACTCGTCGGCGAGCAGGATCTTCGGGTTGGTCGCCAGCGCCCGGGCGATGCCGACCCGCTGCTTCTGCCCGCCGGAGAGCTGGTCGGGGTAGTGCCAGGCCTTTTCGGCGATGCCGACGAACCGCAGCAGCTCCGCGACCCGCTCCTCGCGCTGCTTGTCCCAGCCCGCGATCTTCAGCGGGTAGGCCACGTTGCCGAACACGGTGCGCGAGCGGAGCAGGTTGAACTGCTGGAAGATCATGCCGATGCCGAGCCGGACCTCGCGCAGCCGCCGCTCGGGCAGGCCGGTGATGTCGGTGCCGCCGACGACGACCCGGCCGGTGCTGACCGGCTCCAGCGCGTTGATCAACCGGACCAGGGTGCTCTTGCCCGCCCCGGAGTAGCCGATGATCGCGAACACCTCGCCGGCCTCGATGGTCAGGTCGACGTCCGCCAGCGCGGTGACCGCGCGGTCACCGGAACCGAATGTCTTGCCGACGTTGTGGAACTCGATGAGCGGGGACCCTGCGCTCACTTGGCGGCCTTCACGGTCTGGGTGAGGTCGGCCAGGATGCCTTCCAGCTCGGCCTGCGGGCGGTCGACGAGCACCGACGTGCCCTTCGAGTCGGCCTCTGCCTGCCCGGAGACGCGCTTGTCCCGGTAGATCTCGACGAGCTTGTGGTAGGTCGGGTTGTTCCGGTCTTCGGCGCGGACGACGAACGCGTTGATGTAGGGCGCGGCCGCCGGGCTGTTGGGGTCGTCGCCGAACAGCGCCTTGCTCGGGTCGAGGTTCGCGTCGAGGGCGAAGTTGTTGTTGATGATCGCCGCGTCCACCGACGGCAGCGACGCGACGGTCTGCGCGGCGTCGACCGCGGTGACGGTCACCTTCGAGGCGGCGGCGTCGATGTCGGCCGGGGTGGCGAGCACGTTCCCGCCGTCCTTGAGCTTGATCAGCCCGGCCTGCTGGAGCACCAGCAGTGCCCGCGCCTGGTTGGTGGGGTCGTTCGGGATCGCCACGGTGCCGCCCTGCGGGACGTCGGCGAGGTTGGTGTGCTTGCGGGAGTACAGGCTCAGCGGCACGACGTAGGTCGAGCCGATCGGCGTGAGAGTGTCCGAATTGGACGCGTTGTAGTTGGCGAGGAAGAGCAGGTGCTGGAAGAGGTTCACGTCGATCTGCTTCTGCGACAGCGCCGGGTTGGCCTGGTGGTAGTCGCTGAAGTTGACCGTCTCGAGGTCGATGCCCTGCGCTGCGGCGAGTTCCTTGTAGGTCTTCCAGTACGTCTTGCTGGCGTCGGTGACGCCGATGCGCACCTTGGTGCGGCCGGCCGCGGTGTCGGTCGAGCCGCCCTGCGCCACGACGACCACCGCGACGACGGCGATCACCACCAGCGCGGCCAGGCCCAGCAGGACGCCCCGTCGCTTCTGCTTGGGCTTCTCCGGTAGCCCGAGATCGCTGTTCTCGGGGGCGTTGTCGTTCTCGGACATGTCTTGCCTTTCACGGTGTCGGCGCGCGGGAATCCGATGCGTGCGCGCCCTTCGGACGCCACCATGCAGCAGCCGGCCGAGGGACGTGACACCGTTTCATGATCTGGATTTTCGGGGCGCGATTTGCCGTCGGGTCCTGCGTCGTGCTAGGCGCCCGGATCTTCGCGGGCGGCCTCCCGCAATCGATCGAAAGGCCTGCGCGGGGTGTCCTATACGGTCGTACAGTACGTCTGTACCATACGATCGTATGGGTAATGTTGAGAAGATCGAAAGCGGCGCTCGTGCCGCGCGCAAGACCCTCGTCAGCGGCGTGGTTCTGGCGCTGATCGGTGCCGTGCTGTGGGCAACGACGGGCGGGATCGAGCTGCCGGTCGTCTCGCCGAGCAAGGTCGGCGTCGTCCTGCTCGTGGTGGGGGCCATCGAGATCGTGGTGGGCGCGGCCATGATGATCGGCCGGTCGGCGCGCGGCCGGCGGGAGTGACTTCCGGGGACCGGGCCGCCGAACGGCGGGCGCACCTGATCGGCGCGGTGCTCGACCTGATCGACGGGGGCGGGATTCCGGCCGTCAGCATGCGCGCCGTGGCCACCGCGGCGGGCGTTTCCCTCGCGCAGGTCCAGTACTACTTCCGGAGCAAGGATCAGCTCATCGTCGAGGCGTTCCGCCACATCTGCCGCGATCTGGAAGAACGTGCGGGCTCGGTGGACGTCGACGGCCCCGCCCGCTCCGTACTGCGCGCGCTGATCGACCTCTGGTTGCCGATCGACGAGCGCCTCAGCCGCGACGCTCGCGTGTGGCTGGCGTTCTCCGCCGAGGCGACCACGCGCCCGTCGCTCACGAGCTTCGCGGCGGAGGTGGACGAAGAGCTCCGCGGGGCGTTCGCGTGGATCCTCCGGCGCGCGGGGCAGCGCGGTGAGCTCAGCCCGGCCGTCGACCCGGTGACGGCGGCGGCCGGGCTGCTCGCGGTCGTCGACGGGCTCGTCGTGCAGTCGCTGGTCCTCGACGAGCCCGAGCGCGAAGGCTTCCTCGCCCCGCGCGTCGAGGCCCACCTGGACCTGCTCTTTCCCAAGACATCGCAGCAGAAACCGAAAGGACGGAAGGAGACATGATCGTGCACCATCCTGGCGCACTCACGGTGCTCGGGCGCGCCGCTCTCGGCCCGATCACGATGGCACTGGCTCTGGGTATCGCGACGGCGGTGGCGCCGGTGGCCGGCGACGACGGGTTCGCGGTTCGCCTCGTGCCGGCGGTGCTGACCAGCTTGATCGCCGTACCGCTCATCGTCGTGCTGTGGCGACGCCGCGGCGGGCTGCGCGGGTTGGGGCTGACGGCGGGCCTGCGCGGACTCCGGGGCTTCCTGCTCGGATGTGTCGTGACGGCGGCCAGCGCCGCCGTCGTGTTCGGCGCCGGGACCGCCGCGGGCTGGCTGCGGTGGAACGCCTTGGATCCCGGGAGCCTGGCGGCCTTCCTCGTCACCAACGCGATCATCGCGTTCCTGCTGGAGGCCTTTCCGGAGGAGCTGGCGCTGCGCGGGCACGCCTGGAGCACCCTGCGGTCGAGGTTCGGGCGGTGGGCGGCCGCGGTCGGGACCACGGCGATGTTCCTCGCCACCCCCGCGATGTCCTTCCTGGTCTCGGCGGGTATCGAGGTGCTGGCCGGCGGATCGCCCGGCGCCATCGGCCTGGCACCCGCAGGTCAAGACCCGGTGTCCTACCTGATCCTGCTCACCGTTTTCGGCATCGCGCTGATCGCCGCGCGCGGCGCCACCGGTTCACTGTGGACGAGCATCGCGACCCACCTGACGTTCCTCACCGTGCAGCGAATCGTCCTGGACGGCGAAACCCGGGACGCGGGCTGGTCGGCCGAGATGGCCACGCCCGATGCCCTGCTCCTCGTGCCTGCCTACCTGCTGCTCGCTGCCGTCGTCTTCGTCGGCGTCCGCTGGTTGACCCGCCCGGCTGCGCGCCGCGACCCGGTTTCCCGCCAGGCCGGCCCCGGGACGGTGTAGCGAAAGGGGGGGACCAAGATCACCCGGTTCTCCCAAGTGGTCCACGACGACCCGGCCGAAGGCGCCCGGATGAGCGCGCAGATCGACGCCGTCGGCATCCCGTGGCAGACGCGTACCCCGGCGGAGTGCTGCGCAAGCCCTGACGCGGGCAGGGGGCGGCTCAGGGGGGAACGTTTCCGCAGGTGGGTAGTCCGTGCGTGTTTTGTGCTGCCATAGCAACGCAAAACACGCACGGGCAGCGTGATCAGCGGACACCGGCGAGGAAATCCGTTGCGGCGTCCGGCCGGGTGGTCGTACCGTTGCGTCGCCGAAAAGGCGCACATGTGTGCGGTAATCGAACTTTTGGAGGCGTGGTGGCTGAGCACGGCTGGGATCTGATCGTGGTCGGGGCCGGTTCCTCGGGGTCCGCCCTCGCGGCCAGGGCCGCGGAGCAGGGGAGGCGGGTGCTGCTCCTGGAGGCCGGCCCGGACTACCGTTCCGCCGAGATGCCGGAGGTGTGGCGGTCGCCGAATCCGATGCGCGCGCTGCTGGATCCCGACGCCGGTCGGCACCTCGTGTGGCAGGAGCTCAACGCGTCGCGGACCGAGAAGCAGGCTCCGGCGCCGTTCTGGCGCGGCCGCGGGGTCGGCGGCAGTTCGGCGATCAACGGGCAGATCGCGATCCGCCCGCCGATGGCGGACTTCGAGGACTGGGCCCGCGCGGGATGCGAGGGCTGGGCTCCCCAGGACGTGTTGCCCTACTTCGCGAAGCTGGAGGACGACGAGGAGTTCGGCGACGCCCCGTACCACGGGCGCGGCGGCCCGATCCCGATCTACCGGACGCCCGAGGCGGAGTGGGGCGCGGTGGATGCAGCGCTGCGCCGGGCCGCGCTGGCGGCGGGGCACGGCTGGGCAGCCGATGTGAACGCCCCTGGCGCGACGGGGATTTCGCCGTATCCGATCAACTCGCGGCTCGGCCGCCGGGTGTCCACGAACGACGCCTACCTCGAACCGGCCAGGGCGCTGCCCGGCCTCACGATCCGCGGCGACGCCTTGGTCGACCAGGTCATCGTGTCCGGCGGGCGGGCCGTCGGCGTGCAGGTCCTCGCCGACGGCAGGATGAGCCGCGAGTACGCGGACCTCGTCGTGCTGAGCGCCGGCGCGATCCACACGCCGGCGATCCTGCTGCGATCCGGCATCGGCCCGGCCGCCCACCTGCGTTCGCTGGGCATCGACGTGCTGCGGGACCTGCCGGTCGGCCGGGGCCTGCAGGATCACCCGGTGGTCTTCGTCGGCATCCCGCTGAACGAGGAATCGGCGGTGCGCACGCCCGACGACCGGCACACGAACGTCTGCATCCGCTACACCAGCGACGATCCGGCGGCCCAGGCCGACGACATGCTGGTCATCGCGGCCAACCAGAGTGTGCTCGCGATGGAGGTCGCCGACGTCCGCTTCGGGGCGGGCTCCTTCGGCGTGTGGGGCAACCAGGTCTACTCGCGGGGATCGGTCGGCCTGACCTCGACCGACCCGACGGCGCAGCCGGAGGTGTGCGAACGGATGCTCTCCGACGAGCGGGATATCTCCCGGCTGCGCAGCGGCATTCGCCACCTGGTCGAGCTGGTGCGCGGCGACGAGGTCGTGCCGATCACCGCGTTCTCGCCGGACCGGCTCAACGCGACGCTGCTCGCGGCCGTCGATGACGACGCGGAACTGGACGACTACCTGCTCGCGACGGCGGCTGACGCGCAGCACGCGACCAGCACGTGCCGCATGGGAAGCCCGTCGGATCCGGCGACGGTCGTCGATTCCGACTGCCGGGTGCTGGGCCTGGAGGGGCTCCGCGTGGTCGACGCGTCGATCTTCCCGACGGTTCCGCGAGCGAACACGAACCTCGCGGCGATCATGGCGGGCGAACTCATGGCCGACCGCCTCGGCTGACGGTCAGATCAGCTGGCTGTGGAGTTCGTCGGCCGCTTCCCGCAGCAGCGCCAGGACATCGCCGTGCATGGTCTCGGGCGAGATCCGCTCGATGTTGCATCCGACGTGCAGGGCGGCGATCACCCGTCCGTCCCAGCGGCGCAGGGGCACGGCGATCGAATGGGCACCCGGCTCCACGTCGTTCGCGACGTAGCAGTAGCCGTCGCGCTCGATGCTGTCGAGCGCATCAGCCCGGGCCTCGGCCACGTCGAGCGCGTCGGGGCGCTCGGTAGGCGGCAGGTGCGCGAGAAGAACCTTGCCGAGGGAGGAGATGTTCGCCGGAGTCCGGTAGCCGATCCCGCTGCCTACCTGGATCAGCTGGTTCGGCACCGCGCGGGCGATCACCACGGCGTCCGCTCCGTCGAGCACGGCGACGGAGCACGCCTCCTGGAGTTGCGCGCAGATCCGGTCGCACACCGGTTGCATGACCGCGCCGGTGACGTTGGAGGTCAGGTATCCGGCGGCCAGCCGCAGGATCCGCGGGCTGAGTTCGTACGCACGGCCCTCGGCGCGTACGTAGCCGAGGTGCTCGAGGGTCAGGACGGCGCGGCGCACCGTCGCGCGGGACAGATCGAGCTTGCGGGCCAGGTCGGCCTGCGTCAGCCGCCGGTTCTCGCCGTCGAAGGCCGCCATGACCGCCAGGCCCCGGGCCAGCGCCTCCGAGAAGTCCGCCGCGTTCGGCGCGCTGGCGAGCTGCCGCTGCCTCCGGGCGGCACCGTCCTTGTCCGCGAGTCGTCCCAATGTGCGCGTTTCCGTTCCGCAGCGGTGGTTTCCCGGCAACGTATCCGCCGAACTTCCGTGCGTCAATCGAACGGCGGAGCCGGGATGGCAAGATGGGGCCGTTATGCTCGAATTCCCCGATCTTCCCGTGCGTGCCGTGCTCGACGACGTCACCCGTGCTCTCGCGGAGCACGGCACGGCGGTGCTGGTGGCACCGCCCGGCACCGGTAAGACAACGCTCGTGCCGTTGGCGTTGGCGGAGCAGGGTTTTCGAGTCGTGGTGGCGGAGCCGCGGCGACTGGCCACCCGGGCCGCTGCGGAACGCATGGCGAGCCTGCTCGGCGAGAAGGTCGGGCAGCGCGTGGGTTATTCGGTGCGGGGCGAGCGCCGTCGCGGTGCGGAGACTGTCGTCGAGGTGGTGACCTCCGGCCTGCTGGTGCGGCGGCTGCAATCGGATCCAGAGCTGGCCGGTGTCGACGTGGTGATGCTCGACGAATGCCACGAGCGGCACCTGGACGCGGACCTCCTGCTGGCGTTGCTGCTGGACGCGCGCGAGGGGCTGCGGCCGGACCTGCGGGTGCTGGCGACGTCGGCCACGGTGGCGGCCGGTCGAGCCGCGGAACTGCTCGGCGCCGCCCCCGTGCTGGAGGCACGTGCGCGAACCCATCCGGTCCGGACCGCGTATCTGCCGCCGGCGCGTGGGGAGCGGATCGAGTCGTGCGTGGCGCGGGCGGTGCGCACCGCGCTCGCCGAACAGGACGGCGACGTGCTGGCGTTCCTGCCTGGCGCCGGCGAGATCCGCCGCGTCGCGAACCAGCTCGGCGAGTCCGATGTGGACGTTTTGCCGCTGCACGGCCGGCTTCCGCACGCGCAGCAGGATTCGGCGCTGCGGGTGGGGGATCGGCGCCGGGTGGTGCTGGCGACGGCGGTCGCGGAGTCGAGCCTGACCGTGCCCGGGGTGCGCGCCGTCGTCGACTCGGGTCTCTCCCGGGTGTCGCGGGTGGACAACCGGCGCGGCCTGGCCGGGCTGGCCACGGTCCGGGTGTCGGCGGCGGTCGCCGACCAGCGGGCGGGGCGCGCCGGGCGGCAGGGGCCCGGCGTGGTGTACCGGTGCTGGCCGGAGCACGAGCACAGCACGTTGCCCGCCTACCCGGAACCGGAGATCCGGACGGCCGATCTGACCCGGCTCGCCCTGGAGCTGGCGTGCTGGGGAACGCCGGACGGGTCGGCGCTCACGTGGTGGGACGAGCCGCCGGCCGGTGCGCTGGCCGCGGGGCGCGAGGTGCTGCGCGGGCTCGGCGCGCTGGACGCCGACGCGGTCACGGCCAGGGGACGCCGGATGGCCGAGCTCGGCCTGCACCCGAGGCTGGCCCGGGCCCTGCTCGACGGCCGCGAACTCGCCGGCACCGACATCGCCACCGAGGTCGTCGCCCTGCTCGACAACGATGCCCTGACCAGCGAGGTCGACGTGACCGCCGCGCTTTCCCGATTGCGCCGGGGCGCGCCGGGCAGCGACCGGTGGCGTCGCGAGGTCCGCAGGCTGCGCGGCTCGGTGCAGTCGCATCCCGGAACCTCCGCACGCGACGATGCGGCGCTGGTCGTCGCGCTGGCGCAACCCGAGCGGCTGGCACGGCGCCGGGACTCCGGTTCCGCGGTGTACCTGATGGCTTCCGGGACGGCCGTGGAGTTGCCCGGCAACTCCGGGTTGCGCGAATCGGAATGGCTCGCGGTGGCCGTCGCCGACCGGGCTCCGGGAAGCGCCTCCGGCGTCGTTCGCCTGGCCGCGCCCGCGGACGAGGCGCTGGCCCGCAGCGCGGCGCCCGCGCTGGTGACCACCAGCGACGAGATCGGCTGGGACGACGGCGATGTGCGGGCGGTCCGCGTCGAGCGGCTCGGCGCGATCACCCTGAGCCGGCGGCAGATCCGCGATCCGGACGCCGCCGAGGTCCGGCAGGCGCTGCTGGCCGGCCTGCGCGCCGAGGGACTGGAGTTGCTGTCCTGGAACGAAGATGCGCGGCGACTGCGGCAGCGGCTCGGCTTCCTGCGCGCCGCTCTTGGCGATCCCTGGCCCGCCACCGACGAAGAGACCCTGCTGTCCATAGTGGACCAGTGGCTGGAGCCGGAGCTCTCGGCTGCCCGGCGCCGAGCCGATCTCCGGTTCCCGGCGGGCGCTGCGCTGCGGCGGCTGATCCCGTGGTCGGCGGCGGGGCGCCTGGACGAGCTCGCGCCGGACCGGATCGAGGTCCCGTCCGGTTCCCGGATCAAGGTGGACTACCAGGGCGACCGGCCCGCCCTGCCGGTGAAGCTGCAGGAGGCCTTCGGTTGGCAGGACGTGCCGCGCATCGCCGACGGCCGGGTGCCGGTGGTGCTGCACCTGCTCTCGCCGGCCGGACGCCCGGCCGCGGTCACGGCCGATCTCGATTCGTTCTGGCGCAACGGCTACCGGCAGGTCCGCGCGGAACTCCGCGGGCGCTACCCGAAGCACCCGTGGCCGGAGGACCCGGCCACGGCGACGCCGACGCGCCGCACCCGGCGAAGCCCGGCGAGCTGACCGTGACGGCCGCTGTCGCTCGATCGTGGGACGCGGCCGAGGGGCGAACACCCTTCGTGCTGTGATGCGCTCGAAAGGTCATTTTGCCTGGTGATCTCGGGTTCGGACGTAGCGTGGGAGACGGCCCGCCGAGGTTCTCCGCGGCACGGTCACCGCCCGAATCCCGAGCACTGGGGAGGCCGCACATGTCCTTCGTCCCCGCCCCGCGCACCGAACGCGGCGCCGAAAAGAACGCGCCCGGAGCGCTGCGGCTGCGCACCACGAGCCCCGCTCCCGGCGTCGTCGTCCTCGAAACGGCCGGAATCCTGGACATGAACAGCGCCACCCACTTCGCCGAAGCGCTGCGCACGCACCTCTCGGCCGCCACCGGCACCGCCGTCCTGGACCTCTCCGGGCTGTCCTTCCTGTCCACCCACGGCGCAGTGGTGTTGCTGGAGGCCGCGCACCGCGCCCTGATGCACCGGGCGCACCTGGTTCTGATCTCCCAGAACAGGATCGTCGACCGCCTGCTGGAGATGCTCGACGTCGCCGACCGGTTCACCTACGCCACCACGGTCGATGAGGCCATCGGCCTCGTCGGCTCGGAGACGCCTGTTTTGCGCTAGCCGGAGCCGAGTCAGGTTTGCGACGCTGCGGCGTGCGCATCGAGATCGGCGAGCGACAACGGGCGGCGCGGCGGCTGGTCGAGGACGATCCGCCGGGTGACCGAGAGATCGCGGTCGACGTGCAGCAGCTCGCCGGGCCGCATCTCCTGCCAGCCGGGATCCTCGTCCATCCGCTCGCTGGCCACCACCACCGCCGGGACCTCGGCCAGCTGGCCGCTGCGGGTGCGGATGCGCCCGGCGGAGCTCGCGTGGTCCAGATACCGGTTTCCGCGCGGCCCGCCCGCCGCGCGCTGCAGCACGTGCAGCTCGTGGGTGTCGGGGTAGCGGAGCGCCCACAGCTCGGTCGGCGTGGTCAGCACCAGGTTGAGTGCGTACACCGGGAGCGAGTCCGCGACCCACCGCGCTGCGGCCGCGATCCCGGGCCCGACGGCACCGCCGTGGGCGGCGATGTGCTTGGTGATCAGCGCGAAGAAGCGCTCGGAGTCCGTCTCGCCCGCGACCAGCCCGCGGTAGTCGCCGAGTTCGGCGTCCAGCGCCGGGAGGTCGGCGATCACGCCGTTGTGCGCGAACAACCGGCCGTGCTGCTGGAAGGGATGGGTGTTGCGCCGCTCCAGCGCGCCGGTCGAGGCGTAGCGGATGTGCGCGACGAACGTGACCGAACTGCAGTGCTTGGCCTCTTCGGCGAACGCCCGGTCCTCGTAGGCGGCCAGCGGGCGCTTGTCGATCTCCGGCTCACCGTCGGAGGTGAAGATGCCGAGCCCCGTTCCATCCGGTTCCCGGCGGCTTTGCCGCGCCAGGCTGTCCGGCGCTTCCAGCAACCAGAACGTGGCGTGCACGCGCCGCGGCGCGGCCGACAACCCGAACAACCGGCACATCGCAATCCCTCTCGCCGTGCGGGCACACGCATCACGTGCGAGGTACCCACAACGGCGGTGGCGCAATCATTTCCCGGTGACGCAAGGGAATCAGGGCAGCGCGCCGCGGCGCCGGGCGGCGACGACGGCCTCATGCCGGGTGTGCACGTCCAGCTTGCGCATGGCGCTGCGCAGATATGCCTTGACGGTTTCCGGTTGCAGCGAGAGCCTCCGCGCGGTTTCCGCGTTGCTGCAGCCGAGCGCGATCTGCGAGAGCACGTCCAGCTCGCGCGGCGACAGCGCGGGCGGATCGCCGACGTCCTTGGAATCGCTGAGGTGCGCCAGCCGCTCGCACGCCCGGTGCAGCCGGTCGCGCAGGGCCGTGTCGTCGAGTCCTTGGGCGATGGCGCGGAACTCGGCGTGCAGCTCGCGAACTTCCTCGATCGCCACGCTGTCGCGAAGCGCCGTGCGATCGGCGTCCACCGCGTCCAGCAGCTGCAGTCGCCGGTCGACCTCGTCGCGGACGGCGAGCTCGCCGGCCAGCCGCCGGGTCGCGTCGACCATGGTGTCGATCATCCGGTCGCCGAGCGGGACAACACCGCGCGCGGCGCCGTAGATCACCCCGCGAACGCAACCGCGCACCGTCACCGGCGCGGCGGCCACCGAGCAGATGCCTTCGGCGAGCACGGGCACGTCGTAGTCGTGGCTGATCGTCAGCGCGGATCTGTAGTCGCTCACCTTGCCCGGGCGCCGGGACGTCATGACCTGGCCGCCCAGGCCCGCTTCGGCGCGCACCTGGAGGTTCTTCAGCGCGGCCGTGCGGACGCCGACTAGCTCCGAGAGATGCAGGGAACCCTCCGAGACCTGCCCGCCGAAGGCCACCGGCACGTCGGCCCGCTGCCGCACCACCCGCACGGCCTGCCGGAAGGCGTCGCCGTCATCCGGGCGCAAGTACACGAACCCTTCACCCCTTTCCGGGGGTATCGCCGACTGATGTGTGGCGCGGAGCATAACTCCCGGCAACGCCGCGGCAAAGGAGCGCGCGGCGGGAAGGGGCCTTCGTGAGCATCGAGCCGAGCGCCACAACCAGGACAACACCGCCGTCGCAACGGGTGGCCGAGCTGCTCGCCCGGTTCGACTCGCCGGACGCGTGCGCGGCGGATCTGCTGTGCGACAGCCACCCCGCGGAAGCCGTGGCGTGCACCGTCGTCGAAGCGGACCTGACCAGCCGGGATCTCACCTACGGCGAGTTGCGCCGCGACTCGGCGCGCTTCGCCGCCGCGCTCGCCGACCTGGGCGTCGAGCCGGGTGACGCGGTCGCGGTGCTGATGGGCAAGTCGGCCGACCTGGTCGTGGCGCTGCTGGGCATCTGGCGCCGCGGTGCCGTGCACGTGCCGCTGTTCACCGCCTTCGCTCCGCCCGCCATCGCCCTGCGGCTCAACGCCAGCGACGCGAAGGTCGTCGTGGTCGACCAGGACCAGCGCGCCAAGCTGGAACCGGGCGAGGACATCCCCGCCGACGCGCCGTGGCGGATCGTCGTCGCCGGAGGCGCCACCGGCGAGCTGTCCCTCGCCGAGCTGCTCGGCCGGTACAGCGGCGACGAGCCGACCGCGCAGCCGGTCCGCCGGGGCGGGGACGGCGTCCTGGTCCAGCTGTTCACCTCGGGCACCACCGGAACCCCGAAGGCGGTTCCGGTGCCGATCAGGGCACTGGCCTCGTTCGAGGCGTACCTGGAGTTCGGGCTCGACGTCCGGGCCGACGACGTGTTCTGGAACGCCGCCGACCCGGGCTGGGCGTACGGCCTGTACTACGCGATCCTCGGCCCGCTGGCGGCCGGCCGCCGGAGCATCCTGCTGCACGCGGGCTTCTCGGCCGCGCTGACCTGGCAGGTCATCCGCGAGTTCGGCGTCACCAACTTCGCCGCCGCGCCAACGGTTTACCGCAGCCTGCGCACCGATCCGGCGGGCGTGCCCGACGGAATCCGGCTCCGCCGCGCGTCCTCGGCGGGCGAGCCGCTGACGCCGGAGGTCGTGTCCTAGTCCGAGGAACGGCTGGGCGTGGCGGTGCGCGACCACTACGGGCAGACCGAGCACGGCATGGTCATCGTCAACGCGTGGGCCGACGGCGTCCGCGAGCCGGTCAAGCCCGGTTCGATGGGCGGGGTGCTGCCTGGCTGGTCCGCCGAGGTGCTGCACGACGACCGGGACGAGCCCGCTCCCGCGGGCACCGCCGGGCGCATCGCGTTGAACGTCGCCGACAGCCCGCTCATGTGGTTCACCGGCTACGCCGCCGCACCGGAGAAGACCGCCGAGCGCTTCTCCGCCGATGGCTGCTGGTACCTCACCGGCGACGCCGGGACGAGGGACGCCGACGGCTCCTTCTTCTTCTCCTCCCGTGACGACGACGTGATCATCATGGCCGGTTACCGCATCGGGCCGTTCGACGTCGAGAGCGTCCTGGTGCGCCACGACGCGGTGGCCGAAGCGGCCGTCATCGGCGTGCCCGACGCGCTGCGCGGCGAGGTCCTGGAGGCCTACGTCGTCCTCCGCGCGGGACTGGCCGGTGACGAGGCGCTGGTCGCGGATCTCCAGCAGCTGGTGAAGCGCCGCTTCGCCGCGCACGCCTACCCGCGCTCGGTGCACTTCGTCGAGCAGCTCCCGAAAACGCCGAGCGGCAAGATCCAGCGCTTCCTGCTCCGCGAGCGGCGACCCGCCGCCCGCTGACGGGCACCCGCCGGATCTGCTGCCGGGCGGTCGCACGCGGTTCATCATGGGAACCGCTTGGTGACCGACCGAATCCGGGGAGAATCATGGAAATGCCACTGGTGAACAACTGCACGGCCGAGAACTGCGCGTTCAACCACGACCACAACTGCCACGCCCTGGCCATCACCATCGGCGAACCGGCCCACGCGCAGTGCGACACGTTCGTCGGCGGCCCGGTCGACGGCGGCGATCCCAACGCCATCGGCCACGTCGGGGCCTGCAAGATGGCCGACTGCCGGTACAACGACCACCTCGAATGCCAGGCGCCCGGCATCTCCGTCGGGTACCAGCGGGACATCGTGGACTGCCTGACCTACCAACCCGTTTAGCGCGGGCACGGTCTTACGATGTGGACGGACTCGACGCTCCGCGTCCGTTCCGAGACGCTGGGTGACGAAGCCGTTGGAGTCGAGGGGACGCGATGAGTTCTCCAGCCGAACACGAGCTCGATCCCACCTTCTACCGCAGCCCGGGCGACGCCATCGCCGCGCCCGCCGAACGCCTGGCCTACGTCGTCGCGTTCGACCGGTCCGGGGAGCAGCCGGACGCGCTCACCGTCGTCGACACCGATCCGGGGTCGGCGAGCTTCGGCCGGGTGGTCGGCTGGGCCGACCTGCCGACCAGGGGCGACGAACTGCACCACTTCGGGTGGAACGCGTGCAGCAGCGCGTTCGCCCACGCCGGACACCACACGGACGGCCTGCAACGCCGCTACCTGCTGCTACCCGGGCTGCGGTCGTCGAACGTGCACATCTACGACACCCACCCGGACCCGCGGCAGCCGCGACTGGTGCGGACCGTGACGGCCGAGGAGCTCGCGGCCAAGGCCGGCTACTCCCGGCCGCACACGCTGCACTGCGGCCCGGACGGGATCTACCTGTCCTGCCTCGGCGGCGCAGGCGGGGACGATGGGCCCGGCGGCATCGCGGTGCTCGACCACGACACGTTCGACGTCGTGCGCGCGTGGGAAACCGACCGCGGGCCGCAGCACCTGGCCTACGACGCCTGGTGGCACCTCAACCAGAACACCCTGATCACCAGTGAGTGGGGCACGCCCTCGATGATCGAGGACGGCGTCGTCCCAGAACTGCTGCTGAACAACGAGTACGGCCACGCCTTGCACTTCTGGGACCTGGTGCAGGGCCGCCACCAGCAGCGCGTGGACCTCGGCGCGCAGCACCAGATGGTGCTGGAGCTGCGGCCGTCGCACGATCCCGGCGCCACCTGGGGCTTCGCCGGCGTGGTGGTCAGCACCGAGGACCTGTCGGCGTCGGTCTGGCGCTGGCACCGCGAGAACGGCGACTGGCAGGCGGACAAGGTGATCACCATTCCCGCCGAGCCGGCCCCGGTCGAGGAGCTACCGCCCGCGCTGCAGCCCTTCGGCGCGGTGCCGCCGCTGGTCACCGACATCAACCTGTCCGTCGACGACCGGTTCCTGTACGTCTCGTGCTGGGGCACCGGCGAGCTGAAGCAGTACGACGTCAGCGATCCGGCGCAGCCCCGCGAGACCGGCTCGGTCCGCCTCGGCGGGATCACCGGCCGCGTCCCGCACCCGGCCGCGCCGGACCGGCCGCTGGCAGGCGGGCCGCAGATGGTGGAGGTCAGCCGCGACGGCCGGCGCATCTACCTGACGAACTCGCTGTACGGGTCGTGGGACGACCAGTTCTACCCCGACGGCGTGGGCTCGTGGTTCGCCAAGCTCGACACCGACCCGGACGCGGGCGGCGGGCTGGCGGTCGACGAGAGCTTCTTCCCGCACGGCGAGGAATTCCGCGGCCGGCGGGTCCACCAGGTGCGCCTGCAGGGCGGCGACGCCTCCTCGGATTCCTACTGCTACCCATGACCCGCAACCGGACAAGGATGTTGACCCGAAGATGACCTCCGCATTCGCCGTCACCTGGGACTACCGCTGCCCGTTCGCCCGCAACGCGCACGAGCACCTGCTCACCGGCCTGGCCGCCGGCGCCGACTGGCAGGTCCGCTACCTGCCGTTCTCCCTCGGCCAGGCGCACGTCGAGGAAGGCCAGCCCAGCGTCTGGGAGAAACCGGAGCAGGACAGCGGAATCCTCGCCCTGCAAGCCGGTGTCGTGGTCCGGGACGAGTTCCCGGACCGGTTCCCGGCCGTGCACCGCGCCCTGTTCGAGGCTCGGCACGACGCCGGGCTGCACCTCGAGGACCGCGCGGTGGTCGAACGCGTCCTCGCCGACCACGACGTTTCCGCCGACGCCGTGTTCGCGCGCATCGACGACGGTTCCGCGCTGGGGCAGGTGCGTGCCGAGCACGAGGAGTTCGTTTCCTCGCACAGCGTTTGGGGCGTGCCGACCTTCGTCCTCGGCGAGCAGGCGGTGTTCGTCCGGCTGATGAACCGCGCTCCGCAGGGCGCGGACCCGGCGGCGTCCATCAAGGCCGTCGAACGCGTGGTGGACCTGCTGAGCTGGACCGATCTCAACGAGTTCAAGCACACGGCGATCCCGCGCTGACGTCCACAGTGGAGCGGCGCCCCGTCAGCCGGGTGAACTGCTCCCCGGAAGTTGGACTGAGAAATTCAGCTTCGACCTTCGGGGAGCAGTCGCATGTTGAGGACCAGCTCGTTGACCGTGGAGCAGC
>NZ_JBFAKG010000100.1:25293-33720 GCF_040655595.1 Saccharopolyspora sp. NPDC050389 | reverse complement strand
TGCTCCAAGGCGTCTTACTGTGCTGGACCGGCGTTTGCCCCACATGCCAACGAAAGCTCCCCAAACGAAGACCAACTTAACGAAGTACTACTAGTGCTTGTCGCAACACACCTGATCATGAAGGGCGTGTTGATGGCGAGGCGTGGACCTAAGCGCAGGTTGGATCTGGAGTCGGAGTATTGAGCGGCCCCACCTCTGTCCGGGGCGGGGCGAGTTGCGGCGAGCACGGCCTCGGCGACGGCATCCAGAATGACGGGCCCGGCGGTCTCGGCGATCACGGGCGCAGTACCTCGGCGACCGTGGCGTGGTCGGTCTTACCTGCGCGGCGATCATCACGGGCAGCTGGTAGATCATGTCGTCGGTGGTGCGGATCGCCTCGACTGCGGAGACCTTGAAGGGGCGCAGTACATGCCCATAGGCCCTGTCGTGGTCGCGGCCAAGCAACTCGACGAAATTGTCGCCGCCGGCCTTCGACCCCTGGTCGGAGGCAAGACCATCGTCGTCATCGCGCACCGGCTGTCCACGATCGTGGCCGCGGACCAGATCGTCGTTCTCGGCGGCGGCACCATTGTGCAGTGGGGGACGCACGCGGAACTGCTCGCAGAGCCAGACGGCGGTACGCACGAATGCGGGCTGCCCAGCGCCTGTCGAAGACCTGGCACGTCCCAGCAGGCTGACCGCATCCCGGCGCCGAGCAGCTTTTCGTTGCCATCCAGAACGATCTGGGGCGAGCCAGAAGCGGTGGCTCGGCAGAGTCGGCTGGGTGCGGATTGTCGCGATCAGCAACGGCACGCTGATCGCGTGCAGCATTCTCCGGTGGCGCGTGGTCTTGGCGCAGCCGAACAGGCCCCGCAGTTGCCCGTGATTTCCACGACGAGGTGCACGTCCGTGAAGCTGTGTTCGGCCGCGATCTCGGTGGCCCAGTCGTCGACGAACGTGGCCGTGATCGGGACTCGTCGGCGGCAAACGCGGCACACCAGGCGATGTTGCCGTCCCTCGGCTGCGGCACCGAACAGCTGGGTTCCGGCGGCGCTCTGGATGGTTTCCGCTCGGCCGGATGCCGCCAACGCGTGCAACGACCTGTACACGGTGGCCAGTCCGATGTTTTCGCCGTTCGTGCGCATGGTGAGGTGCAGTGCTTGTGCACTCACGAAGCCGGGTGTTCGCAGGAGGGCTTCGAACACGGCTCGCCTCTGGCGGCTCCAGCTGCTGGTGCGGTCATGTGACGGGTTCATGCTGCTGCCGGCCTCGCAATCACCGAGCGCGCTTCGGCGCTAGCTCCTGTCCGGAGTTGGCGGATGCCGTGGGTGGCGAGGGTGCAGGGGTGCAACGCTCTCGCCACCGCACGTCGCGAGCCTCGGGGGCTTGGGCTCGCGGGTCAGGCCACGGCCAGTGCATCGATGCGCCCGCTTCGACGTCCGATGTAGACGATCGGAGTGGTGGCTCCGCTGCTGCCGGTGGTGATGGCGGTGACCGGGTCGTCGTCGCGCAGCCCGCCGGCCGGGTGGAGTTCATCGCCCGGCTTGGCGGTGGGGGCAATTCGCCAGATGAGCACGTTGCCGTCCTGGTCGCCGCTGATGAGCGTCTGGCTGTGTCCGGGCACCCAGGAGAACGCGGTCACTGCTGCCTGGTGTCCGGTGAGCACGATTCCGGCGCGGCCGGTCGGGCCGGTGCCGGAGAAGTCCCAGCAGGTGAGGACTTCGGCGGATTCGCAGGCCATCCAGCGGCCGCCGTCTTCGAAGGCCAGGTGGGAGACCGTGGCGGGGAATCCGGTCATCTGGAAGTCCGAGCCGTCGGTGACTTTCCAGCCGTGCAGGGTCGCGTCCTGGCTGCCGCCGACGACCCAGCGGCCGTTGGGTGCGGCCGTGAGCCCGGAGATCGCGCCTGGTGCCTCCAGCGTGTTGGTGATGCGATCGGTGTCGGGTTCGAAGATCGTCACGCCTTGGTAGGACGACGCCGCGACGCGGAGCTGCCCGCGTGGCCACAGCACGTTGGTCACGGTGCTGGTCAAGGGGGCGGAGGTCCAGCGGGTTTTCCCGGAGCGGTCCAGGACCCGCACCCGTCTGCCGTCGGCGACCGCGAGGGACTGCGATTTCTTGTCCCAGGCGGCCGATGCCGACCATCCCGCGCCCTCGCTGTGCAGGACCGCGCCGTCGGTGGCGCTCCACAGCTGGCGGCTTCCCATGCCCAGCGCGGCGATGCGGGTGCCGTCCGGGCTGGCGGCGATCGCGAGCAGCGCGTCGTCGAGATCCCGTTCGTAGCGCGTGGATCCGTCGGGGTCGAAGACCCGCAGCGTGCCCTCGGAACCACCGGCCACCAGGGCATCGGGCGCGTTGCGCCCGCCGGGTAGTACGTCGAGGGCCATGACGGGTTCGCTGGTTTCGGCTTGCCAGCGCGGCCGCAGCTGCGCGCTGTTCGTCAGCGCGGTCACGCCGTGGCCTCCGCGCCCACTGGTTGCAGGCAGGCGCGGAACTCCCGCTCCAGCTGGTCGCGGTCGAGGTTGCGGCCGATGAACACCATCCGGTTCCGGCGTGCTTCGCCATCGCGCCACGGAGCGCCGAGGTCGCCGTCGTGGAGCATGTGCACGCCCTGGAAGACGTACCGCTGGTCCGATCCGGCGAGGTTGAGGATTCCCTTGCTGCGGAACAGGTCCGTGCCGCGTTCGCCGAGCAGTACGCCCAGCCATTCGTTGAGCTTCTCGACGTCGACCGCGCCGTCGGCCTCGATGCCCACGCTGGTGACCGTCAGGTCGTGCTGGTGGTCGGAGTCCTGGAGGAACTCCGGTTCGTCGGCGAGGATCTTGTCCAGGTCGAACGCGCGCACCCCCAGCACCTCGGCGAGGTCCACGTCGCCGTGGCGGGCGGGCAGGATGCGCACGCCGGCGTTGATGCCGCGGATGCGCCGCTCGACCTCGTCGATCTCCTCCGCGCCGACCAGGTCGATCTTGTTGAGCACCACGCGGTCGGCGAAGGCGAGCTGTTCGACCGCCTCGTTCTCGGCGCCTTCGGGTTTTTCATCGTCGAGGTGCTGGACGATGTGCTTGGCGTCGACGACCGTCACGATCGCGTCCAGGCGCAGCTGCGTGCGCAGCGTGTCGTCGACGAAGAACGTCTGCGCGACCGGTGCCGGGTCGGCGAGACCGGTGGTCTCGATGAGGATCGCGTCGAAGCGGTCCTTGCGCTTGAGCAGCGCGCCGAGGATGCGGATCAGGTCGCCGCGCACGGTGCAGCAGATGCAGCCGTTGTTCATCTCGAAGACTTCTTCTTCGGCGTCCAGCACCAGGCCGTCGTCGATGCCGACCTCGCCGAACTCGTTCTCGATCACGGCGATGCGCATGCCGTGGTTCTCGGTGAGGATCCGGTTGAGCAGCGTCGTCTTGCCGGCACCGAGGAACCCGGTCAGGACCGTGACCGGCACCCGGTTGTCGGTTTCGCTCATCGTGGCTCGTTCTCCCCTTCAGGTCGGGCGGTCAGGATCTTCCGGACGACTTCGTCGTCCACTTCGGACACCGGCGCGTGGAGCGTCCAGCGCCTCGGGGCTTCGTCCAGCACGGCGATCTTGGTCTCGATCGGTGCGCATCCGGGCTCTGCGCAGGCAAGTTCCTGCACCGTCACCGCCGTTTGAGCGGTCAGCCCGAGAGTGGTGCGCACCAGGTCTGCGATCTCGCCCGCGCGGTCGGCGCGAGCGGGATCCGGCCGGTTCGACCGGCCGAGCAGGCGGCTCAGCGCTTCGTTCATCTCACCTCGCAGTTGTCGGCATCCTCTCACCGTAGATGATAACGACAATCGTTTTCGTTTATGCTTCTGGGTGTCATCCACCAGTTCGGCGATTTCCAGAGGAGCAACTTGATGACATTCCGCGAAGGACGTCGGTCCAGAGCAGTCATGACCACCGCGAGTCTCAGCGCGGCAGTCCTGGTGTTGGCCGGATGCGGCGCGGTCCGGTCCGAACCCAGCGCAGTCGAGGGCAGGATCAAGGTCGTGACCTCGACCAATGTCTGGGGCAGCGTCGTGCAGGCGATCGGTGGCGGCGCCGTCGACGCGCGGCCGCTGATCAGCGATCCGATCGTCAACCCGCACTCCTACGAGAGCGTCCCCGACGACGCGGCGGAGGTGGCCGAAGCCGATCTCCTGGTGTTCAACGGCGGCGGTTACGACGAGTTCGTCGAGAAGATCCTCGCGGCCGCCCCGCGAGACAGGCCGACCGTCGACGTCTCCGCGCTCGCCGACGAGCCGCAACAGCCATTGCCCGAATCCCGCGCCGCGGAAGGACATGGCCACTCCCACGACCACTCGATCAACGAACACTTCTGGTACGACTTCCATGCCGTTGATGCGGCGGCCGACCGGATCGCCGCAGACCTGGGTGAGCTGCAACCCGCCAGGGCGCAGGAATTCGTCGCGAACGCGGAGCGGTTCCGCGCCGGGGTCGGGCAGCTCCAAGAGCAGGCGCGGCGAATCGCGGCGGCGCGTCCGGGCGCGGAGGTCGTCGCGACGGAGCCGGTCGCGTTCTACCTGATCGAGGAGTCCGGTCTCAGCGACATCACGCCGGACAGCTTCGTGGACGCGGTGGAAGCCGGCAACGACCCGCCCGCCGCGGCCGTCGCGGAGATCCAGGACGCGCTCGATGCGCGGCGAGTCACGGCTCTGGTGTTCAACCCGCAGACGGAATCCGCGGTGACCGCGCAACTGCGGGCCCGCGCTGAGCAGGTGGGTATCCCGGTGGTCTTGATGACCGAAACCCTGCCCGCAGGCCAGGATTACCTGCAGTGGATGGGGACTCAGGTCGCCTCGCTCGGAGCGGCGGAGGGCCTGCGGTGAACGGGCCGGGGGCAGGGATGCCTGCCCCGGCGTCAGGTCCGCGCCTCGGTCCGGGTGATGGCGTACATGCCGAGGTCGGTCGGCTCCAGGGGGTGGAGCCGAAGGCCCGCCTGGGCGAGCTCGTCGCGCAGCTGGGGTTCGGCGACCAGGTGCCAGGAGTAGCTCACCTCCCGCTGGTCGACGACTTCGTCGCCTTGGTAGGTGCGGTACGTCATGTGCCAGGTGAGTGTCCCGTCGCCGGTGGGTTCGGCCCGCGCCCGGCACTCGTACCGCCGACGTCCGATGCTTCCGGTCGACGCCACTGCTTCCGGGATGTCCACGGGCTCGGACGGTGGTTGCAGGTTGAGCACCGCCCGTCCACCCGGTGCGAGCCGCTCGGCGAGCAACTTCCAGATGTCGCGGCGTTCGGCCGGGGAGAAGTGGCCGATGACGTTCATGGCGACGACCAGGCCCAGCCGGTCGGGGAGTTCGGCCTCCAGGAACCCCTCCGGCAGGACCGTCACGCGGTCGCGCAAGGACTCGTGGGCGTTGACCTTGGCCAGCAGTGCTGAGCGCAGTCCGGCGGACGGTTCCACGGCGAAAATCTCCGCCGCCGGCAGCGCATCCCCGATCACGAGGGTTCCGCAGCCGCTGCCGGCGCCGATGTCGATGACCGGTCCGGCGGGTTCGGTCGCCTTGATCGCGTCGACCAGTGCGGGGCCGACGCCGTTCCAGAACGGGCTGATCAGGATGTCGATGTACTCCGCTGACTCGGCGTATTCGTCGGTCACGAGGCTCCTCACGTGCGATGAAGGGGCTGATCCGTGCTGCGCAGCGGAAGTCGGCGGCCGATGGCGGGCTCGGCCTTTCCCGTGCTAGTTCCGGGTGGCCTGCCGCCGGTGGTGCTGGTTCCAGTGCAGGCGTTGGGGAAGTTCGTCGATGTTCTCCGGTGTCGTTTCCAGCCAACGCGTCAGCGCCGTGAGGTCTTCGGCGGTGCGCACCGGCCCCACGAGCATGACGGCGCCCAGTGGTTGGCGGGCAATGGTGCACCGCTGCACCAGCACGAGGTGCCCGGCCGCTCGCAGTGTGGTGGTTTTCCTGGTGTGGCACCACAAACGCCCGAGCGGGCAGTTCGCGCGTACGAGAACTGCGTTGGGGCAGCGGCGGATCGTGTCCCGCAGGGCGGCGAGGATCGGCAGTTGTCCGTCGTCCTCGCAGCTGTCGCAGAGGATGACGGTGAAGCCGGTTCGGGGGTTGCTCTCGGTCCTTCGGTGTGGTCGTGGGGCCATCCATTCCCTCGGATCGCACTGGGGTTCAGCTGGTCGCGCCTGGGTTTCAGTGGGTCCCGAAGCGAGCGGAACGCGGACGAACATTGGAGCGTAATGATAACCATTTCCGTTTAATGTGAGAACCCAGGCAGACTATCCACAACGATTGTCATTCTCAATTTTGCGGCGCTGAGATGTGGCCAGCGGCACTGTCGGCAGGCTTCTGGATGGAAAGCGACTGGACGAGGGGGTCGCGGCGGAGCGCTTCGGCGATGTCGTCGGGATCCAGCACGCTGTCCGCGAAGTGCACTCCTGGGCCGATCTTCTCCTGGGCGACAGCGCTGGCCGTCAACGCCGCCACCACGCCGCTGAGCTGGTACGGGTCGCTGGTGCACAGCGTCAGCGACGATGACGTTCCAGTGGCGGTTGGCACGCAGGCGGTGAGCACGTAGTACGGGTCGCGCTCGCGCAGGTCCGTCTTCGCCGCCTGTGTCAGCAGTTCGATGTAGTCGTCCCGGAACTCGGGGTCGTCCGCCCATGCCATCGCCAAGGCGGTCGGAATGGCCTCCGAAGCGTAGGCCGTGTAGAAGCGCAGCTCGTCCACGCCGAGTTCTTCGGCGAGGCGGATGCCTTCGGTAGGCAGGAAGGGCATCGCGTCGACAGGCTCGGGAAAACCGGCCGGCCGCACCTTGCGCAGCGGGGTCAGGCTTCTCGAGACCACGGCCCCATCTCTCCAGTGGGCCAGCGACTCCCCGAAGTCGGGGCCCTGGGCGAGGAGGATGTCCGCCGCCGATGCCGGTGTCATGCGCACGGCGCCGCCGACATGGAGGTCCAGCCGATCTCCGGGGCCGGCGATGAGCCGGGGGAGCAGCCCGGTCAGGCCTGGCATCAATCCAGCGGAGAAGACCGCTACGCGGTCGCCGGATGTCGAGCCGAGTGCGCGGTGGGCAGGGACGTCCCCGGCGACGTCGACGTAGTGCGCGCCCGCTTTCAATGCCGCTCGGGCCGCGGTGTCGAGGATGCGGTACGAGGGGCCGGCGCAGTTCAGGACGACGTGTGCGCCGGAGCAGAACTCCTGAAGACTTCCTGCGTCTTCGATGTCTACATAAGACAACTCGATTCCGGGCAGGTCGCCGAGCAGGGCACTGCCCCGCGACGGATTGCGTCCGCCGACGCGGATTCGGCCGTAGCCGTACTCGGAGAGCCGGCGGACCGCCGTGGCGCCGACTTCGCCGTACCCGCCGAGCACGGAGATGAGCTGATCGGCCATTGCGCCCCTTCCGTAGCATGTTCTCTGCAATGATAATCGTTTCCATTAGTTTTCGGCTAGAGGGAGCAACCGTGTTAGACGTGATCGTGATCGGCGGTGGGCCCGCGGGGCTCAGCGCCGCGCTCGTGCTGGGCCGGCAGCGGCGCCGGGTGCTGGTCGCCGACGGCGGCCAGGTCCGCAACGCGCCTGCGGACGAGATGCACATGTACCTGAGCCGCGACGGTTTCTCGCCGCACGAGCTGTTGGCGTTGGGGCGCGCCGAGCTGGCCGCCTACCTCGGTGTCGAAGTGCGGCAGGGCCAGGTTTCCTCGGTTTCCGGTGGCGTCGACGACTTCACCGTGGAATTCGCCGACGGAAGCCGGGAAAGGGCCCGGCGGCTGATCCTGGCGACCGGGCAGGTGGACGAACCCTACGACATCCCGGGCGTGCCGGAACGCTTCGGCCGCAGCATCTTCCACTGTCCCTTCTGCCATGGTTGGGAGGCCACCGGCAAGACGCTGGCGGTGCTCGGCCGCGACGTCCCGCAGGTGATGCTCGGCCTGTACCTGGCCGATCGCTACAGCGAGGACGTGGTCGTGGTGACCCACGGTGCGCACGGGCTGCCGGACGAGGTGATCGCCAAGCTCTCGGCGCGCGGAGTGGAGGTGCGCACCGAGCCGCTGGTGAAGGTGACCGGTGAATTGGACGGGCTGCAGTTGCACTTCGCCGACGGATCGGTGCTGGAGCGGCAGGCGATGTTCCACCGCGCACCGACCAGGCAACGAGCACCGTTCGCCGCCGATCTCGGTTGCGCGATCCTGGAGGACGGCTGCGTCCAGGTCGACGAGTTGCAGGCGACCACGGTTCCAGGTGTGTTCGCGGCCGGGGACATGGCTCGTGTTCCAGCGGTTCCGGACGCGCTGACCTTGGTCAGCCAAGCCGCTGCGGACGGTGTCCGAGCGGCAGTCTGGTTGGAGCAGGGTCTTTTCCGCGCCACTCTGGCAGACTCCTGATGTGCTGACGTCGTGAGTGCGCAAGCGGGCTCCAGCCCGCCGTTACCAGACCGGCACGATCGCGGTCGAAACCGGCGGCTACTGCTTGTGGACGTATC
>NZ_JBFAKG010000100.1:16099-25283 GCF_040655595.1 Saccharopolyspora sp. NPDC050389 | reverse complement strand
TGCCCGTCCGCCGGGGCGCCTCGCCGGTGAGGCGGTAGCTCGCCCACTGCGCCGCCTGGGCCGTCGGCTCGTCCTCGGTCAGCGTTCGGGTGCGGCCAGCGCGGCGAGGCCGGAGATCGTCGGAGCTTCGAGGAAGTCCCGGACCGCCACCGCGATTCCCTTTTCCCGGGCGAGTTTTCCGAGCACTCGGACCGCGAGCAGCGAATCGCCGCCCAGGGCGAAGAAGTCGGACGCGCGGTCGACGCCGCTGATCGCCAGCATCTCTTCCCAGACCTCGGCGATCGTTCGTTCGAGGTTGGTTCGCGGTGCGCCGGGCTCTTCGGTCCGGTCTTGGCGTTCGTACCGGCCGATGCGCAGTTCCTCGGATTCCGGCGCGTCCGCTGCCTCGGGCAGCGCTACCGGCGCCTGCCAGCTTCCGGGTTCGGCGAGCGTGTGGACGATACCGGTCAGCTCGCGGAACATCGCGTCAACCGCAGCGGTGTCGAAGAGTTCGTCCACCAGCGAGAACACCAGGTACATCTCGTCGCGCAGCTCGAACATCCGCACTTCCAGGGCGACCTGCGGAGTGCGCAGCTGCTGGTGGTGGTCGGCCATGTCGATGCGCCCCAGCGGGCCGGCGGTTTCCGGCACGCGTTCGCCCATGGCCGCGTCCATCCCGAGGGTGCTCTGGAAGACGATGGGAGCGACGGGGCGGTGCGTGCCGCGCCGTCGGCCCAGTTCGCGGGACACCTCGACGCCGCTGATCAGGTTGTGCGCCGCCGATTCGCTGAACCGGCGCTGGTTGTCGGCGGCGAGTTCGGCGAAGGTGGCGCCTTCGGCCAGCTCCACCGGGATGAGCATCGTCGAGGCGAACGCGCCGACGATGCGGTGCACGTCGGGATGCAGCGGCAAGCGGTTGAGCTGCAATGAGTTCAGCAGCATGCGGCGGTGGCCCGCTTGGCGCGCCAGCACGACCGTGTAGGCAGTGAACATCGCCGCCGACGGTGTCACGCCGTGCGCGGTGCACTGCTTCCGGAACGCGGCCCAGGTCTCGGCGTCCACAGTGGTCTGACGGGTGCCCATGAGCTCCGGCCGCACATCGCGAGGGTCGGCGACCAGGGGGAGGGCGGGCGGAAGGGGGAACTCGTCGAGCCGGTCCCACCACCAGTCGCGGTCGGCCTCCCAGGCGTCGGTGTCGGGCAGGGTGGCTACCGATGTGACGTAGTCGCCGTAGTCGACCTCCAACGGGGGCAGCATCGCGTTCCAGTCGGTCACCAGGGCGAACAGGTCCCGGTAGAAGACGTTCGACGACCAGCCGTCGATGATCAGCAAGCTGACCGCGTTGTGGAGGCGGGCGCGGTCGCCCGGCAGCAGCGTCAGGCGCATCGTCATGCCGGGACCGTACGCGGGGTCTGGGCCGTTGGTGCTCATCTGCGACCGGATGGCTGCCACCGTCGCGTTGGCCTCGTCCTCGGAAGTGTCCCGCAGGTCGATCACTTCGACGGTGGGCACGGCGTCGGGGTCGTCGGCGGCCAGGATGCGCTGCCGGCCGTCGGGCAGCACGCGGGCGCGCAGCGTGGGTTGGTGCTGCACGAGTCGGCGCAGCGCGTCCTGGAGTGCTTCGGGTGCTTCGTCCGGGTCGACGTCGGTGAGCCCGATGTCGACGTAGTGGTGCGCCGATTCGTAGGACAGCTCCCAGCCGTCCTGCTGCCCGACGAAGTAGCCCTGCTGCAACGGCAGCAGCGGGAACGGTGCGCTCGGGTCAGGGCGCCGGGACACCTCGACCGGCAGCGCCCGATCGCTGGATGCTCCGGCGCTGCGGCGGGCTACCAGGTCCGCCAGTTCGGCGAGGGTGATCTCCACCCGGACGTCGGAGAGGGCGAGCGCCACGCCGAGCTTCCGGCGGACCAGGGCGGACATCCGCACGGCGAGCACCGAGTCGCCGCCGAGGTTGAGGAAGCTCGAATCCGGCGGAATCTCGTCCAGGCCGAGCAGCTCGGCCCAGATCTCGGCCAGCACGGTGCTGATATCGGGTTCGGTGGTCATGGTTGCTCCAGTTCGTCGTTTCGGGCGGCGAAGACGTGCTGGCCGAGGGCGGCGAGCGGATGAGTCGGGTCGGGCAGGTCGAGCTGCGGGGCGAAGCCGGCTGCGGTCAGCTCGGCCAGCCACTCGTCGCGGGTCAGGAAGATCCGGTCGGTTCCCGCCCGCACGTCGGTGGCACCGGGTTGCGGTTCGCCCTCGCGCGGGGACATCAGGAACTGCATGGACGTCATGGCCTGGTAGTGCTCCCGGCACGACTCGATGACCACGAGCAGCCCGCCGGGTGCCAGCAGATCCCGCAACCGCGCCAGCACTTGTCCGATGTGGACTGAATTGTGCAGGACGTTTGCGGCGAGCACGACATCGGCGGACCCGGATTGCACGGGCTCGTCGGAGTTGATGTCGAGGATGCCGTAGCGGAGCCGGTCGCCGAACCGCTGACGTCCGGCGTCCAGGAAGAACTCGGACACGTCGGTGAACAGGTAGTCCACGGCCTCGTCGGCGAGCGCCGGCACCACGGCGGCGGTGGTGCCGCCGATACCGGCTCCGAGCTCCAGCACGCGGAGCGTGCCACCGGCGCGCCGGCATTCCCCGCGCAGCAGGTCGACGGCTGCCGCGTTGAGGTAGCGGTTGATGACGTTGTCCTTGTAGGCGCCTTCGGCGGTCGTGAGATCTCCGTCGGGGAACAGCAGCGCCTGCACAGCCACCTCGTCGCGAAGCAGACGTGGGAGTTGCTCGATCGCCGTCAGGAAGAACCGGGCCATTTCCGCCGGATATCCCAGACCGCGCGCGGCTTCGTCCACGAATGCGGCGGCGTCGGCCGCCTCGGATCGGCCCACGGCGCGGAGGTCGTGCACGAATCTCGTGGTTTCGTCTCGTTGCAGCAGGCCCTCGTCATTCAGGGCGGTGAGCCAGCGGCGGAGGATCCAGCGGTGCCGGGGCGCGACGCGCAGCCGGTCAGCGATCTGGTCCCAGCGGTGGCTGACCCCGGGCCGGAACAGGCCGTTGCGGCCGAGGGTGCGGGCCATCGCCAGCAGGGCGGCGTGGTCGAGCTGCCGCATGAAGCCGGGCAGTGCGGTGGTGTCGACGTCGTTGATCGCGGTCGCGGCGGATCGAGTGACCTGGTCCAGGGTTTCAGCACGCATGGTGCTCGCCCGGGTCGACCGTGATCGGCACAAGCGCGTGGCCTCCGCGACGCAGGTCCCGTCGGGCGACCTCGGCGAGCCTGCGGCGAACGAATCCGCGCAGCGGCTCGTGCGCCTTGCCTGGTCCGGGGATCTCCTGGACCGGTCGGGCGGCCGACATCGCGGGTGCGATGACTTCGAGAAACCGCGGATCGGTCGGGTCCAGGCAGACCACGGCGTCCAGGTCGCCGATGGCGTGGTGCAGCTCGGCGGCGGTCGTGCCGGCCTCGGTGTTGAGCAGCTGGTTGGGGATCCGTGCGACTCGCGCCGGGGAACCGTCGACGCGGGCGCGCAGGGCCGCGACCCGGTTGCCGGAAGGGAGGTCGGGCCATCGGATCACGGTCGGTGCCACGGTAGGGGTGCTGGGATCGACGTGGAGCACGGCGTCGAAGCGGTAGCGGGTCAGTTCGGTGTCGGCGCGCATGGTCTTCGCGAAGGTGGCCATCCGGACCTCGCGGCCCGCCTCCGCGGCCAGTGAGGCCAGCAGCGGCGCGTCGAAGAGCAGTTCCTCGTCCCGGTCGACCCGTTCGTCCAGCTCCGCGTCCGTGGCGGTGGCGTCGAGCCAGCGGTGGTGGTCGCGCAGCAGGCCGGCGTGGCGGACGTCGCCGATGATCACGGTGCCGCCGGGGGCGACCACGTCGATCGCGTCCTGCACGACCGCGCGCAGGTATTCGACGCTGGGGAAGCACTGCGTGACGGAGTTCAGCAGGACGCAATCCGGCCGGGCCCCGGAAAACGCGGCGGCGATGGCGTCCTGCACTACAGCGCTGCGCGCCTCGTGAGCGGCGGCCTGCACGATGACGGCACCGTCGGGCGCCGATGTGGACAGCTTCCGAACCGCATCGGAAGCGACGTCGGTGCCGACGTACGCGTCGACGTGCGGATGCAGGCGGTGCATGAGCATGCCCGTGCCACAACCGAGTTCGAGCACCCGCCGGGGTTTGTCGCGCAGCACGAGTTCGACGGTGTGGCGCAGCCAGTCCTTCATGTGCTCCACCGGGAAGGGCTCGCCGGTGTCCGACGCCCGCCAGCCGGACAGGTCCAGGTCGTCGGCATGCCGCCCGGAGGCCTGGGAGTAGGTCCAGTCGTAGACCTCGCTCCACTGGTCGAGGTGTTCGGTGAGCAGCGCGCCCGGTTCCGGCCGCACGGCGAGCGCCGCGCGGGCCGGGACGAGCCGCACCGCGTTGCCGGCTACTTCGGCCGCGGCGATCCACGGGTGGGCGCTGAGGTGCTCGGCCGCCCGCCACAGCGCGGCTGTGCTGTCTTCGGGCACGGGGTCGTCACCGGGCACGGGTTTCCTCCGATCGGTCGGGAATGGTGGGGCGCAGGCCGCGTTGGTGCAGCCGGAGCGTGCGATCGGCGCGGTCGGCGACCGTCCGGTCGTGGGTGACCAGCAGGACAGCGAGGCCGTCGGTGCGTAGCCGGTCGAGGAGATCAAGCACGTCGTGGGCCGTGGCCTCGTCGAGCGCGGACGTGATCTCGTCCGCCAGCAGCACGTCGGGCTCGGCGGCGAGCGCTCGCGCGATGGACACGCGTTGGCGCTGCCCTCCGGAGAGCTCGCGTGGAAAGCGTTTCGCGGCACCTTCGAGCCCAACCATGCGCAGCAGTTCATTGGCTCGTTTCCGTGCGGCAGCGGGAGAAACGCCGTGTAGCACCTGTGCGGCCCGGGCGATGGCGGTGCCGACGCGGTGCGCTGGGTTGAGCGCGCCGGCAGGGTCCTGGGCGACGAACTGCACGGCGCGCAGTTGCGTGCGGGACCGGTGTTCGACCCGGCCCGGGAAGGGTTCGCCGCGCCAACGGAGTTCGCCCGCATCGGCAGCGTGCAGGCCGGCCAACGTCCTCAGCATGGTGCTCTTGCCGCATCCGGACGGTCCCAGCACGGCGACCAGTTCGTGCTCGAAGAGATCGACGGAACTGCCTTGGAGCAGCGGCGTGCCGCCCTGCGAGATCGTCAGATCCGATGCCGATAAAACCGGTGCGGCCGATCTCTGTTGGCTTGTTCGCGGTGGGGTGGTCGTCCTCGCTTGCCCGAACGAGATGACGCGATCGCTCACCCTGGTCACGAAGTCCTGGTCGTGGGAGACCAGTAGCGTCACCGAACGTCCGTCACCGCGCCGCTTCGCGATCGCCCGCACGATCAGTTCGAGGGCATCCGGGTCCAGCCCGGAAGTCGGCTCGTCGAGCACCAGCAAGGCCGGATCGCCTGCCAGCGCTCGGGCGAGGGCGACGCGTTGCGCCTGCCCGCCGGAAAGTTGACGTGGGAGCCGCCGCCACAGCTGGGCGCTGTCGAGTCCGAGGTCGTCGAGCGCCCGCCGGGCCAGTGGCGCGTCCGGTGCGCCTTCGGCGACCAGGGAATGCACTCGCTGCAAGGGATTCAGCGCGGCGGTGGGGTCTTGGCCGACGATGCCCGCCGTCCGGTGCCGCCAACGCCGGGCGGCCCGTCCGGGCAGGATCGTCCTTCCTGCCCAGCTAACCGTGCCATCGGCCCGGCGCAGTCCGGTCGGCAGGGCGTCCAGGATTGCGCGTAGCAGGGTGGATTTCCCGCTTCCGGACGGACCGACGACCGCGACGACTTCACCGGCGGCGGCGTGCAGTGAGAAATCCGAGATCACGGCGCGTCCCTGCCTGTCGAGCACGGTCATGTCGCCGACTTCCAAGCCGCTCACGCCGGCCTCCTGTCGAGCAGCGACGCCGCGCCCGCGACACCGGCTGTCAGCACGGCCAGGGCGACGGCAGGGGCGATCACACCTGCGGGGTTGAGGCCGGACCCGGGCAGGTTCTCGCGGATCATCAACGCCCAGTCGGCCGTTGGCGGTTGGGCGCCGAAACCGAGCAGGCTCAACGCGGCCGCGAGCTGCACGGCGACCACGAATCGCATGCCCACGTCGGCCGAGATCAGCCCGGCCATCGATGGCAGGACTTCCCGGATCAGCAGCGCCGCGTCGCGTTCGCCGCGGCAGCGCGCCGCCTCGACGTACCCGGAGCCGCGGGCCAGCCGGGTGGCGTCCCGGACCACCCGCAGCGTCAGCGGAGTACCGCCGCAGACGGTCGCGGCCACGACCGCGGCGTCACCGGGCAGCGAAACCGCCAGCACCAGTGCGACGAGCAGCAGCGGCATGGCGAGCAGCACGTCGGCGAGCGCGGTCAGCAGCCGGGAAGTCCAGCCATCGGACCAGCCGGCGATCAGCCCTCCGGCAACGCCGAGCGAGGTGGCCACCAGCGCGGCGAGCATCGAGATCAGGACCAGGTCGCGGCCTCCGGCCAGCACCCGGGACAACACGTCGCGGCCGAGGCCGTCGGTCCCCAGCAGGGCGGTCGTGCCCGGAGATGCGTGCGGTAGGCCGATGATCTCGGTCGGGAGGTGCGGGGCCAGGAACCCGCCCAGGACGGCCGCGCACGCCGCGGTGATCGCAAGGCCGCAGGCCGTGATCGTGCGCTTCATGAGGTGCCACTCCGAACCACGTCGGCCAGCCACAACCCGGCGAGCACGACTGCCGCGCCGAGCAATGCCACGGCCTGCACCGTTGGCACGTCACGGCTGGCGACGGAGCTGACGAGCAGCTCGCCGAGGCCGTTGTAGCCGAACACGGTCTCCACCACCGTGGTGGCCGCGATCAAACCGCCGCAGATGACCGCGAGCACGCGGAGCACCGGCGCGAACAAGAACGGGAGGACGTGCCGGGCCGAGACGCGCCAGCGTGGCACGCCGCGCAGGACGGCGTCCTCGACGTGCGGGAGCCGCCGCACGTCCGCCACCGCCCCGGCGAGCAGGCCCGAGCCGAACGCCGCCGCCGGAAGGGCCAGCGACAGCGTCGGTAGCACGAGCAGTTCGGGTCGCTGCCACGGCGACTGTCCAATGGGGAGCAGCGACACCCTGGGCAGCCAATGCAGCAGCCCGGAGAACAACGCGACCAGTGCTCCGGCGACCACGACCTGCGGGACTGCGGCGGCAGCCGCGATCGCGCCGCCGGCCGGAGACCGCAGGCGCGGTGAGCTTCCCACCCAGGCCGCCAGCAGCATGAGCGGCAGCGCGACGAGCAGTGCGCACGCGGTCAGCGCCAGGGTCGCGGGCAGCCGTTCCGCGATCAGGACCGCCACGGGTCGGTCGCTGATCAGCGACCGACCCGCGTCAACGTGCAGCAGACCGGTCAGCCAGCGGCCGAAGCGTTGCCAGGCCGGATCGTCCAGCCCGGTCAGCTCGCGCAGCCGGGCCAGCTCCGCATCGCTTGCCCGGCCACGGGTCCTGGCCTCGGCCGCGTCACCGGGCAGCAGCTCGGTCGCGGCGAAGACCAGCACGGCGACCGCGAACAGCAGCAGGGCGCTGCGCGCGGTCGAGCGGATCAGCGACGGGATCACGTGGCGTTGATCCGGACCTGGTCGATGAACAACCGCTGGAATCCCGGTCCCGTGGGCAGCCCGGCCACCTGCGGCCGCGCCAGGTCGAGTCCGTCGCCGGCGCCCCACACCAGGTAGCCGCCTTCGTCGCGCACCTGCTGCTGCAACCGGCCGAGCCGGGCGCTGCGCCCGCCCGCGTCGGGGGTGGCCAGCGCCGCGTCGAAGCCGAGGTCCCAGTCTTGCCGGTGCCACGCGGTCTCGTTCGTCGGCGACGTCGACAGCAGCGCCACGCGTGCGACGTCGAGGAACGGGATGCCGCCGAGGTAGCTGACGTAGAAGTCGGCCTGCGAGTAGACCTGGGTCCAGTAGGTGTCCTGCGGTTCCACCTGCACGCGGATCCGGATGCCGGCGGCCTTGAGCTGATCGGCCAGCAGCGTCGCGGTGGTGTCCATGCCCGGGTAGGCGGTCGTGGTGCGCAGCGTGAGATCCAGCCCGCCGGCGTGTCCCGCCTCGGCGAGCAGCTGTCGAGCTCGGTCGAGGTCGCGCTGGCGCTGCGGTGGTGCCGGTGCGGTCGGGTCGGCGGGGGTGAGCACGTCGTTGCCGACCACGCCCTGGCCGAGGAAAACGGTGTCCACCAGCTGCTTTCGGTCCACGGCGAGCTTGATCGCCTCGCGGACGCGGGGGTCGTTGAACGGTGCCCGGTCCAGGCGCATGGCCACCGGGTACACCGTGACCGCGGGCCGGTGCACGACCTGCAGACCGTCCTGTTCGGACTGCCGGGCGGTCGCCGGATTCACGCTCCCGGCGACGTCGGCCTGCCCGGCGGCGACCGCGTCGGCCCGCGCCTGCGGATCGGCGATCGCGCGGATCTCGATGCGCCGCAGCGGCGGGCGAGGCCCCCACCAGCGGTCGTTGCGCTCCAGCACAGCGCTGGCGGCGTCGCCGCCGGCCATCTGGAACGGGCCGGATCCGGCGACCGGGTTGCTGAAGTCGGTGCTGCCCTCGGGCACCACGAAGGTCGCCGACTCCAGTGCCTTGCCGACCTCGGCGAAGGGTTTGCGCGTCGCCAGGTTCAGGGTGTGCTCGTCGACCACAGTGGACGCTGCGAGGTCGAACATGGCCATCCGGCCGTAGTTCTCGGCGGCCTTGTCCTGCATCCGGCGCAGTGAGAACAGCACGTCCGCGGCTCGCACCGGTCGGCCGTCGGTGAAGGACGCATCCGGACGCAGCGCAAGAGTCCAGCGGGTCTGCGTCGTGTCCGGCGTCCAGGAGGTGGCCAGCCGAGGCTGCGTGCTGCCGTCCGCGCCGGGCACCGTGAGCACGTCGTAGAGCAGCGCGAAGCGCATGGCGTCGGACTCGTTGCCGAGGCCGCCGTGCGGATCGTTGCTGGCCGCCGCAGGAGCGCCGACAGCCGCGTAGCGAAGTGTGTCGGCGGTGCTGTTGCCGGTGCAGCCGGTGGCCACCAGGGCGGTGGCCAGGGCTGCGCCCAGGACGAACTGTCGTCGTTGCATCGAGGTCCTTCGTCGGTTCGGGCCCGTGGGGGGGCCCGCGGGGCAGGGCGCCCGGCACCCCGCCCGGGGTTTGTGAGAGGTACCCCCCCCGGGTTAAGGGCAGGGTGTTGGGGGCCGCGGACCAAGACAAATCAC
>NZ_JBFAKG010000100.1:0-16089 GCF_040655595.1 Saccharopolyspora sp. NPDC050389 | reverse complement strand
CCGGCGGTCATGGCCGCCGGGAAGCGCACGAGTGGTGGATCAGCGATCCAGCGCCGTTTTCAGCGCTTCGTTGATGGCCGCGGCGACCTGCGTGATCGCGGGCGATTGCAGCACCGAGTAGTGGTGGGCGTCGACACCCACCACATCCAGCGGCCCGGCCAGGTGACGGCCCCAACCCAGATCTGCCAGGCCGGGCGGGGTGTCGTCGACGCCCATGCCCATACCGGAATTGCGCGGTGCCGGGCGCTCGGCGCGGACCAGCAATGTTCTGGTGTTCTCGTCGTCCAGCAGACCGGGCTCGTGGTCGGCCAACGCCCGCAGGTGCCGGGCGAAGACCGCGATCCGCCGCCGGGAGCTGTCGCGGCGCCCGAGCAGCCGCGCGGACCGCAGCCGTTGGTCGATCTCGTCCCAGCGCCGGTCGGGCGGGAGCCGCCGGACCGCCTCGATGACCGCCGAGGTGTTCACGTTGGGTCCCGCGCCGAGGTCGGCGCCGACGAACCCCTCCAGTGCGCCGAGGAAACGCCAGATGACAGCCAGTTCCACCTCGTCCGGGTTGCCGTCGATGTGCGTGATGAAGCTCGGGTCGTTGGAGTCGAGCATCACCAGCAGCTCGGTGCGCTCACCGAGCGTGTGGAGCTGGCGGGCCATTTCGTGCGCGAGGTCGCCGCCCATGGACCAGCCGCCGAGCAGGTACGGGCCGTGTTCCTGCGATCGGCGGACCACGTCGAGGAAGCGCGCGGCCATCCCGGGGACGTCGGTGGCGCCGCGGCCGTCGACCAGTTCCGGATCGGTCAGCGCGACGACGTCCACGCGGTCGTCGAGCAGCCGGGCCAGTTCTGCGTAGCAGACGACGTCACCGCCCGACGGATGCATCAGGAACAACGTGTGCCGCCCGCCGCTCGGACGGACCGGCAACGCGATGTCCTCGTCGGCGACGTCTGCGCTGTCCCATGTGGATGGATCGGTGGCCAGACGCTGGACGCGTTGGACGTAGTCGGCGAAGGCCCGGTCGAGCTGATCCGGTGGCAGGACAGGTTCGAGGGCATCCCATTGCAGCAACAGCCGCCCGCCCTGCTCCAGCGCCTGGTGGTCCAGCAGCGTCTGCGGCGTCTGGCTGAGCGCGGCGACCTGCGTGCCGGCCCATTCCGGATCGTGTTCCGCGCCGATGACGTCCTCAAGGCCCAGCGCGCTGGTGAACACCACGGGCACCGAGAGCCGGTGGCCGCGGCGGGACGACTGCTCGGCCAGCACTTCGAGCCCGGAGAAGTCCCGGTGGTCCAGGTCCGCGAACAGCACGTCCTGCGCGGCTCGGGCCCGTTGCAGGAAGGATGCGGGCCCGGAGTGGTCCACCGCGTGCAGCACGAGTGAGGTGAAGTCACCGACCACATCGGACACCTGGGGGTGGATGTCCGGGCGGTCGAACAACGTCAGCATGATGGCGAACCGGTTGCTACCCGACCACGCCGCGAGCGTCTCGGCATAGGCGGCAAGCAGCACGGCCGTGGGCGTCACCCGCTGCCGAGCAGCTGCGGCCTGCAACGCGGCCCAAGCGTCGGGATCCAGTGCCGCGGCCCGCCGGACGAATCGCGTCGGCGCGTCGGACTCGCGTATGGGCAGCGCGGGCCCGCCCGGTAGCCCGTCGAGCTTGCCGCGCCAGTAGGCAGCTGCCTGCTCGCCCCGCTCGCTGTGGCGGCGTTGTTCCAGCGCCGCGACGCATGCGGCGAAGTCGATCCCGATGTCCGGCAATGGCTGGTTCGGTGCCCGGTAGAAGTGCCGCAGCTCGCGGTCGATGATCCACCAGCTCGCCGCGTCGCAGATCAGCACGTCGACGCCGATGAACAACCGAACCCGACCACCGGGCAGCCGCGCGGCCTGGATCTGCACCAGCGGCCACCGATCCGGCGGCCCGGGCTGCCGGCTGATCCGCTCCCGCAGCCGCTCCAGCCGCGCCGTCCGGCGCTCCTCCGGCAATGACGTCAGGTCGTGCACCCGGATGCGGTAGGCGGGCACGTCGTCGAGCAACTTCCCCCGGCCCTGCGGGGTGATGATGGTCCGCAGCATGGGGTGGCGGGCGAACACCTGGTGCCACGCCCGCTCGTACCGGTCGACGTCGAGGTGCTCGCAGTCGTATTCCAGGTAGAAGTGGCAGGGCACGTCGCCCCACTCGTAGCCGCCGTCGCGGCCGACCCAGTAGGCGTGCTGCACCCGCGTCAGCGGGAACGTCCCATCCGGGGCCACGGCCGCTGCTGCCGGTGCGTGTTCGGCCGGTGCAGGCTCGGCTGCGGTGATGCGGGCCGCGAGCGCGGCGACGGTCGGCTGGGCCAGCAGGTCGCGCAGCCGCAGATCGACGCCGAAGCGCTCCCGCACCGCCGCGAGCATCCGTGTCGCGAGCAGGGAATGCCCACCGAGCAGGAAGAAGTCCGCGTCGGCCGAGGTCACGGGCGAGCCGAACAGCTCGCTCCACAGCTCGGCGACGGCCCTTTCAGCGGGGTCCGCCAAGCATCCCGGCGCTTCGGCGCGATCGATGAAGGCGGCCTGCGTCATGCGATCGGCCAGCGAGGTGGCGGCGACCGCGACCACCGGCGGCGTGGTGCCGTGGAGGATCCGGTCCAGCGCCGCCATTCCGGTCTCGGCGTCCAACGCCTGGTCCAGCACGACGGTGCGCTCCGCTCCCAGCGGGCCGACCCGCCAGCCGTCCCACACCGCGCTGACCCACCGGGTCGAGTCGTCGCGGACGGACATCGCCAGGGCGTCGAGGAAGCCGTTGGCCGCTGCGTATGCGCCCATACCGATGCCACCGACCAGCGTGGTCACCGACGACATCAACAACACCGTGCGAGGCCGGAGCCGGGACGGGAGCTCGTCGACCGCCGCGCGCAGCGCGAGCGCTCCGCCCGCCTTGGCGGTGATGTGCGCGGCGACGAGTTCGGAGGTGGTCTCCCGGAGCGGAGTCGCGTCGGTGGTCGCGACGACGCCCGCCGCGTGGATCACGATATCGAGGCGCCCCTGCTGGGACAGCTCGCGCAGAAGTGCGGTCGTTCCAGGAACATCTGCCGCATCGAGCGCGCGAACCTCCACTTGGGCGCCCGTTTCGGTGAGCCGCCGGATGGCTTGGAGCCGTTGTTCGGCGGTGCTGCCGGGTTCGGGGTGGGTTGGCAGGCCGGTGCGCGAGGTGAGGACCACGCGGTACCCGCCTCGGGCGAGGTGCTCGGTGATGGTCAGCCCGACATCTCCCAGCCCGCCCGTGATGAGCGCGAGGCCGCCGGATGGCGGCGGAATCTCGGCTTTGGGGCGCCACGGCACGATCACCCGCAGCCACCGGGAGCCACCACGCACCGCGATTTCCCGGGCCGACGATCGTTCCGCCGCGCTGAGGTCGGCGATCTCCGCCACGACGGCCGCGGCATCATCCGAGCCGGTGGGGAGATCGATCGTCCGCCACCGCAATCCGCGCAGCTCCTGGCCCAGGATCCGGGGGAGCACTCGTAGCGCACCGTGAGCGGTGCCGGGAAGATCTCGGCTGCCACCTCTGGTGATCTGGAGCAGCAGTGGCGGGGACTGCTCCAGATCGCCGAGAACGCGTGACAGTTCGGCGTGGCGGAGGATCTCGGTCGTGATGTCCTCGCTGCCGCCGGCGAACAGGAGCACACCGGCGACCGGTTCCGAGCCGGTGGGCTCGCCGAGGAAAACGCAGTTCGCACCTAGTGCCGTCAACTCCCGCTGGACGACCGCGGCCAAGGCGTCGTCGGCAGTGGCTGCGATGATCCATCGCCCGGGCAACGAGGTCGGTCGATCGAGCGGCAGGAGTTGTTGCCAGCGCGGGATTTGTAGCGGCTCGGTGGCATCGGGTTCGTCTTCGGCGCGGACCTGCCGGGGTTGCGGAGGGTCGATCCACAACCGCCGCCGCTGGAAGGCGTAACCCGGCGCGGCGATGAGACGACGTTCGACGTGCTGAGCGGCGAAGTCGACGTCGAGCCCGTGCGCCCACAGCTGGCCGATGGCATCGCGGACGGAGATCGCTTCGTCGGGTTCCTCTGCGGTGAACGTCGTCAACGCGGTGTGCAGCGCGGGCAGCCCGTTGCGCCGGGCGAGGCCGGCGAGCGCACTGCCCGGACCCACCTGCACCACGATCGCCGGGGCGTCGACGGCGGTGCGCAACGCATCGGAGAACCGCACGGTATCCCGGAGCTGGCGCACCCAGTGCTCAGCCGTGCTCAACTCCGCGTCCGCGTAAGTGCCGGTGACGGTCGTGACCATCGGCACCGCCAGCGACCGTGGCCGCAAGGCTTCGGCGGCGGCCCGGAGTGCGGGCATCGCGGGCTCGACCAGCCGCGAGTGCAGCGCGGCATCGACCCGGAGCAACGCAGAGCGCTTGTCGTCGCCCAGGCTGGCGGCTAGTGCTTCGACAGCGGGTCGTGGTCCGGATACGACGCAGGAATCGGGTGCGTTGACAGCGGCGAGGTCGACCTCGGGGTGGTTCGCGAGCAGCCCGGTCATCTCGGCTTCCGGGAGCTGGATCGCGAGCATGCTCCCGCCGCCAGCCGCACGGGACGCCTCGGTGCACCGGACCGCGACGAGCCGGGCGGCATCCGGCAGCGAGAGTCCACCGGCCACCACAGCGGCGGTGTACTCGCCGAGGCTGTGCCCGAGCACCACATCCGGACGCACGTTCCAGGAGTCCAGCAATCGAGCGGTCGCCAACGACACCGCGAACAACGCGGGCAGGCCGTAGGCGGCGTCGCGGACGCGTTGCTCCGCGGCGTCGCCGATCACAGCCTCACGGATGTCGGTTCCCAGCAACGGGCGCAGCAGTTCAGCGCATTCGTCGACGCAGTCGCGGAACACTGGCTCCTCGGCGTAGAGCTGCGAGCCCATGCCGGGGTATTGGCTTCCGGCGCCGGGGAACGCGAACACCACACGTGGTGGGGTGGGTAGTGCGTGCACTGCGGTGCCGGTCCGCAACGCTGCGATGTTCCTACCGCGCACGGCGGTGGCGACGCGGTGGGGGAGTGCCGGTCGTCCGGATTGCAGGGTGTGGGCGAGGTCCGCCGCATCCGCGGGCTCGGCTTCGGCGATGGCCGTTGCGGTCTGCTCGGCCGCTGCGCGGCTGTGCGCGGACACCATCAAGATCTGCGGCCGGGAGTCCGATCGCGCCGCGGGTCGGCTCGGCGCGGGGCCCAGCACGACGTGGCAGTTCGTGCCGCCGATGCCGAACGAGCTGACCCCGGCCAATTCCGGGCCCTGCCACTGCTTGGTCTCGGTGACGACCTCGAACGGCGAACCATCCAACCGCAGCAGGTCGTTGAGCGGTTCGGCGTGCAGCGACGCAGGCAGAATTCCGTTCTGGACCGCCAACGTCGTCTTGATGAACGAGGCGATGCCCGCAGCGCTGTTAGCGTGCCCGATGTTGCTCTTCACCGACCCCAGCCCGCACCAGGCCGGGCCCGCGTCGCCGAAGATCCGCCGCAGCGCGGCCGTTTCCACCGGATCGCCCAGCCGCGTGGCCGTCCCGTGCGCCTCGACGTAGCCGACCTGCCGGGGATCGATACCGGCGATCGCCTGCGCCTCGGCGATCACCCGCGCCTGCCCGCGCAACGACGGCGCGGTGAATCCCGCCTTGTCGGCACCGTCGTTGTTGACCGCGGAGCCGTGCAGGACCGCCAGCACCGGATCGCCATCGGCCAGTGCGTCTTCCAGCCGTCGCAGCACGACGGCTCCAACTCCTTGCGAGTAGACGATGCCGCTACCTTCGGCGGAGAAGGGACGCACTGTGCCATCGGCGGAATAGATCCCCTCGGCCACGTGCAGATATCCGTGCCCCTGCGGAACGATCAGCGAAACACCGCCCGCGACGGCGGTGTCGCATTCCTCGTTGAGCAGCGACTGCGCGGCGGTGTGCACCGCGACCAGCGACGTCGAGCACGTCGTGTTCACCGCGATGGCCGGACCGGTCAGGTTCAACCGGTAGGCCACCTGCAGCGGCAGGTAGTCGGCGTGCGTGGCCATCGCGGTCTGCAGGCTGCCCACCGGATCCGCGCCGCCGCCGGTCGGGCTCCACCGGTCGGCGAGGTTGCCGGCCAGGTAGGAACTGTGCGCGGCCCCGGCGAAAACCCCGACCGAGCCGGCGCCCAGCCCGCAGCCGTGCCCGGCCTGCTCCAACGCCTGCCAGGCCGCTTCCAGGAAGAGCCGCTGCTGGGGGTCGAGCAGGGCGGCTTCGGCGTCGGTGAGGCCGAACGGCTCGGGATCGAACAGGTCCTGCCCGTCGATCAGCCCGCCGACCGGCACGTAGTCCGGGCGGTTGCGCAGTCGCGACGGAACGCCGCGGGCAGCCAGCTCCGCTTCGGTGAAGCGGGTGATCCCTTCGCGGCCCGCGACGAGCATGTCCCAGAACGAGGCGGCATCCGGTGCTCCGGGGTAGCGGCAGGCCAGACCCGTGACGGCGATCATCGGGCCACCTCCGCGGCGTGCGCGCGGGCGGCGCGGCGGCCCGAAACCGGCGAGGCGGGCCGAGCGGGGGCCGGTTCCGTTCGCTGTGCGATCACCGCGGCCAGGTCGCGGACCGTGGGATTGGCCAGGAAGTCGACCACCGTGAGGTCCGGATCGAGTTCCGCGCTGAGCCTGCGTTGGGCCTGCACCAGGGTGAGCGACGTGGCACCCAGCTGGAAGAACTGCGTCGTCGGGTCCACTTCGGACTTCAAGAGGTCGCCGAACACCTTCTGGATGGCCGCCTCGGCCTCCGCCACCTGCCTCGACGGCGCTGCCGGAGGCGGTGGAGGTGGTGGTGTGGCGGGCGCGGAAGCCGGCGGCGGGATCACCGCAGGTGGTGCGGATGAACCCGCGTCGCGGCTGAAGGTGAGCTCGATGAGGGCCCCGTCCCGCAACCGCTCGGTCGTGCGCAGGCCGGCGGCCGCGGCGGCCGACAGCAGCTGCTTGCCGCCTTCCCCGGCTGCGGACAGCGCATCCGCCAGTGACAACGCGCCGGGGGAGAAGGTGATCGCGACATCGAGGCCGCGGGCGGTGGCGTCGTTGAGCGCCGCGTCGAACCCGAACGCGACACCCCGTTCGACGGGCTGGTCGGCTTCGGGCTCGGGCCGCGAATCGGCCATCGCGGGAGCCTCGGCGACTGGTGGCGCGCTGGCGGCATCGTTCGCGGCGGCTCGTCGGTACGGGTTCTCCAGCGCCTTGTAATCGATCTTCCCGTTGGCGGTGACCGGGAATTCGTCCATCGTGACGAAACGGGTGGGCACCATGTACTCGGGAACGTTCTCGCGCAGCCGCCGGCGCAGGTCCTCGTCGGTCATCTCGGCGTCGGGGTGCCGGACGACGTAGGCCACCAGGCGCGGCCGGTCATCGGGGCCCGGTACCGACAGCGCCACCGACTTGCGGATCCCGGGCAGCCGGTCCAGCACGGATTCGACTTCGCCCAGTTCGATGCGGTGTCCCCGGATCTTGACCTGCCGGTCCAGCCGCCCAAGGAACTCGATCGTCCCGTCGTGGCGCCAGCGCCCCATGTCCCCGGTGCGGTAGAGCCGCAGGCCCAGCTGCGGGTGGGTGATGAACCGGTCGGCGGTCTGCTCCGGGTCCCCGACGTAGCCGCGCGCCAAGCCACCGCCGCCGATGTGCAGTTCACCGGGCTCGCCGACCGGCTGCGGGCGGCCGTGCTCGTCGAGGATGTGGAACAGCTGTCCCCGCAGCGCACGACCGTACGGAATGCTGCGCCACCCGGGCTCCACGTCGCCGATGGGATGGCAGATCGACCAGATCGACGCCTCGGTCGCGCCGCCGAGGCTGACGATCTGCGCGACCGGGGCAAGCGCGCGCACCCGGTCCGGCAGCGTGACCGGGATCCAGTCCCCGGACAGGAACACCAACCGCAGCGGTGCGAACGCCTCCCGGGCCAGCTCGGGGTCGACCTCGGCGTACTCCACCAGCATTTCCAACAACGCCGGAGCGGTATTCCACAACGTCACCCGGTGCTCACGCATCAGCTCCAGCCAATGGCCCGGGTCGTGCTGCCGCTCGGCGTCGGGAACTACCAGAGCTCCGCCGACCCCGAGCACGGCGAAGATGTCGTGCACGGACAGGTCGAAGCTGAACGCCGACAGCGCGAGCATCCGGTCCTCGGCACCGATCGGGAAGCGATCGACGAGGTCGTCGATCGTGGTGCGGGCGGCCCGGTGCTCGATCGCGACACCCTTGGGGCGTCCGGTAGACCCGGACGTGAAGATGACATACGCCAGGTCATCTGGTTCCGGCCGCCGCAGCGCCAGCGTTTCCGCTGCTTCATCGCCGAGCGCGCCGCTTTCCGGTAAACGGTGCACTGTGACATCTTCGGGCCATTGCACCTGTGCGTCGGGGCCTACCACGGCGTGCCGGATGCCGGCCTGGGCGCAGGCGGAGGCGATGCGGTTCGCCGGCCACGAGGGCTCGACCGGAACATAGCCCGCACCGCTGGCGCATACCCCGAGGATCGCGGTGATCTGCGCCGCGCTCTTCCCGACCGCGACCGCGACGAGATCACCCGGACCGACACCGGCTGCCGCGAGCACAGCAGCCGTCTGCGCAGCGTTCGACGAAACTTCCTTGTGGCTGAGTGAATCCTCGGTGTCCAGGAGAGCTGGTTCGTCCGGACATCGTTCGGCGGCTGCCCGCAGCGGATCGTCGAGCAGCGAGCCGACCGGACCGAACGGCGCACTCGTCAGCTTCTCCGCCGGCAGGAACGATGGGTCCCAGCCGAGAGCGGTGTCGGTCCAGGCAGCGGGGTCGTGGGCCAGCCGGTGCAGCAGGCGGGTGTGGGCGTCGAGCATGCCGCTGACGAAACCTTCGGGGAAAGCGCCGTCGACCGAGTCCCAGCACAGTTTCAGCGCGCCGCTTTCGGCATAGACGATGTGGTCCAGCAACACCTGCGGGGTTTGCGAGATGCCGAAGACCTCTGCACCGAGCCACCCGGCAGGATTGCCCTGTCCATCGGACAGTCCCAGCCCGCTGGTGAAGACGACGGGGTATTTCGGTGTCGTCGTGGGCTCCCCGGCGGAGTGCTGCGCCTCCATGCCAGACACCGCCCGGTGGTCCAGGTCGGCCCAGAACTGCCGGTTCGCGCGCGCCGCGTAGTCGGCGAAACCCGCCCACCCCGCGGGATCCAGCTCGGGCATCGCGACTAGCGCGGTCGAGGTGAAGTCGCCGACCAGCGACTCCAATTCGGGGTCGTCGGGCCGGTCGAACAGCGTGGTGTTCAGGCAGAACGACTCCATCGCGCCCCAACGAGCCAGGGTGAGTCCGAAAGCCGCGAGCAGCACTCCGGTCGGGCTGAGACCGTGATCGGCCGCACTCGCGCGCAGCGCCTCCCATTCCGCCGGCGCCAGCGTCGTCGACGCCCTGCTGAACCGGTGGTTGCGCACCTGGTCGACGTCGCACGCCAACGGCAAGACCGGGCCGGGCGGAAGCGACGGGGCACGTTCCGCCCAGTAGGCACGATCACGATCCCGGCGCCGCTGCTCGTCAGCGTCGGACTCCCGCTTGCGGACCACATCGGCGAAAGTCGTGCGCAGTGCGGGCAGCTCTGTCGACGGATCCTCGACCAACGCGCCCCATTCGGCGAGCAACTGCATCAACCCGGCTAGGTCCAGCGCGAGCACGTCGATCCCCATGCACAGCCGTGTCCGGCCATCGGGCAGCAGGATCGCCTGGATGTCGAACAACGGCCAGCGGTCGGCCGGGCGCACCTGGTGCGACCAGGCGTGCCGCAACTCGGCGGCGGTGCTTTCGGCGGTCGCCGGATCGACGCGCCGTAGATCGGCGATGGGAATCTCGTAGCGCGGCACGGAGTCCAGCACGCGCTGGCGGGCGTCTTCGCCCACGACCATGCGCAGCATCGGATGCCTCCGAACCAGCGCGTTCCACGCCGAGCTCAGGCGGTCCAGATCGGCTTCCGGGTCTGCGGCCGGGATCCGGTCGTGCTCCCGGTAGAAGAAAGTCGCCACCCCGCCCAGCGGGAACGCCGAGTCGCGGCCGACCCAGTAGGCCGACTGGATCGGGGTGAGCGGGAACGACCCGGCGGCCTCACCTGGCTCGACCACGCCTTCGGCGATCGAGCGAACCGTTGCCGCGCCGAGGAAAGCGGTGAGCGGGAGCTCGAGCTCGAGCTCCTCGCGAAGGCGGCGGCGCAGCCGCACCGCGGTGAACGACTCCAGGCCCAGCTCGACGAGGGGCGTGTCGGTCTCGATCGTGCTGGTTGGCACGTCCATCACCTCGGCGAGGGCCTCGGCAACGGCAGCGAGGTCGACCGACGATCCCGTCGGGGTCGCGCTCATGGTCCTCCTTCGGAGATCAGGCGAGGTCGGATTCTGATCACAGAGCGTCGGCGCCCTAGACAAGAAAACGACAATCGTTTTCAATTATGCTCCGAACGATCACGGCCGTGTCAAGAGAGAACACGGATGGTGACGACTGGTGACGCCAAGTCGATCAACCGGGAGAGGATGGCCTGTGCTGCAGCATTCGGATTCGGCGCTGCGCTGCTACGACCCGAGGCCTGCGGCTCGGGTGAGGCTGTTCTGCATGCCGCACGCCGGCGGCGCGGCGAGCTTCTTCCGGTCGTGGTCGTCATCGCAGCCGCCAGAGGTCGAGGTCTGCGCGATTCAGTACCCGGGGCGCGAGGACCGCTGGGACGTGCCGGCCTGCGGAGCAATGCCAGAACTAGTCGAGGACGTCGTCGCCGGGATCCGCGACCGGCTCGACCGCCCGTTCGTCCTGTTCGGACACAGCTTGGGAGCCACCGTTGCGTATGAGACCGCGCAGGCACTGCGCCGCGAGCTAGGCAGGGAATCGAGTCACCTCGTGGTCTCGGCGAAGGAGCCTCCGCAACACCACCGAGCTGACGACTTCCATCAGCGCTCGGACGACGAGCTGTGCGCCGAGCTCGCCAGACTCATGCCCGATCGTGCGGACGTCCTGGCGTCCCCAGAGGTGCGAAGCCTCCTCCTGCCGACGGTTCGCGCGGACTACCGGGTGAACGAGACCTACCGGCCGGTGGGTTCGCCGCCCCTGCTCGACTGCCCGATCACAGCGCTGTGCGCCGCCGACGACACCGAGACCACCGTGGCGGAGGTACAGGGCTGGCGACAGCTCACCCGGGAGCGGTGCAACGTCGTGGTCCTCCCAGGCGATCACTTCTACTTGGTACCGCGCCGCAACGCAGTCCTGACGACGATCCACCGCGCTGTCTCAGCTCTCCTGTAGTGCGCCCTGGAACAGCGGGAGCGGCGAACCTGGGGACAGCGCAAGCGGCTGGGAAGACCGTGGTCGTCATCGCCCACCGGTTGTCCGCCATCGTGGCCGCGGATCAGATCGTCGTTCTCGGCGGCGGACAGATCGTGCAGCAGGGGCCCACGACGAACTGCTCGCCGATCCCACCGGGCGCTACGCACGCATGTGGAACGCCCAGCTCCGGTCGAAAACCTGGCACCGCGCCGCCGGCTGAGTCTGCCATCGCCGTTCGGCGCGGGCCTGGTCCTGGGACACTCCCGCTGATGTGGTCCGGCCTCCGTCGCCCAGAGTCCTCATCGGTGTAGGCGTGCAGTGCCTCGCCGCTGATCGCGCTTGGTCCCTAGCGCGTTGCTGCGGTGCCGGACTGGTCGCATGTCTCTATGCGCATTGCTGCATTCGAGATTAGGCTTCTCGGGTCAATGAAATGCTCGGAATGAGCGAAAGGTCGATGGTGACGATGGCGCATCAAGAGCACCCCGCGCACGAGCACGCTCATGGTGAAGGTTGCGGGCACGTGGTGGTTCCCCACGGTGACCATGTTGATTACGTGCACGATGGGCACCTACATCGGGTGCACGACGACCACTATGACGAATGCGAGCAGGGCGAGCACGTCGTGCACGATGGGCACGAGCACGCCCATGGTGAAGGCTGCGGCCACGTCGCCGTTCCCCACGGTGACCACGTCGACTACATCCACGACGGACATCGCCACGCCGTCCACGGCGACCACTACGACGAGCACTGAGTCCGCCGGGGCTGCCCGCAGATTCGGTTGCGATGCTGCCGGCCGGTGGGACCCGGGTCAGGCGGGCCGCTCGCTGCCCGGCCTGAGCCGGGTCAACTGTGGACGCGAGTAGGTCCGGTGCGCAGCATCTACTTCCTGCAGTACGGGTCGGGCATTGGTGGGAGAACCTGTTGCACAACCAGAGCGCGCTGCGCTGATGGCCGGTTGTTCGCGCCGGGCATGCTGGCCCCAGCGTCCCTGGCAGCTACCGGACCAGGTGGGCGGCGAAGAGTCGCTACCTCGCCGAAGCGACGTTCGACGAGCAGTGGATCGCTTCGCAGCGTCGGCTGCAAGGACCTGTACTCACAGACTCCGGATACATCGGCGAGGGAGATCTCACGGGCCTTCGGAGTATTCTGGCGCAAACCCGCGGGCTTGGGGACGACGCCGTCGCATGTCTGCTGCTCCACCTGAGTTGGCTGAACTGAAGAGCCGTGACAAGGTCGAGAAGCTGTGCGATGAGATCTCGGCGCATGGCGTTGCGGTCGCGGTCGTCCTGGAGCACAGAGACGACCCGCTCGGGGTGCAGGCGGCCTTGCGAGGACTGCTCCGGCTGGTCGCTCTCGACACCCCGGTCCTGCTGCTGCGCAGCGACGTTTCGGCGCTGGGAGCATTGTGTTTCGGAGCGCTGTATGCCGCCGTCGGTACTACACCCACGCTGCGACACCTCTACCCGGTCACGTCCGGGGGTGGCGGCGGTGGTGAGCGGCCCGTGTCGATTTTGGTGCCGCATTGTCTTTCCTATGTGGGGACGGAAAAGGTGGCTGCTGCGATCCCGCTGACGCCGGATCAGGCCAACCACTGGGAGTGTGTGTGCGACACCTGCAACGGTCGTCAGCTCGAACATTTCGTCACGATCGAAGACCGCGACGAGCGGGTCGACGCCGCCTTCTGCTACTCGGAAGTCACCCGCTTGTGTCTTACTCTGCTGCCTGGCCTACGCCGACGGTGCTGGTGGTGACGTTGCCCTTGCCGGAAACCCCATCCATGCTGGTCATGCCGCATGCTGGTACTCGTGCAGGATGCCGCCGAGGCGGTCGCGTCGGCGTACGTCGAGGCGGGCGATCTTCTCCGGATCGGCGATGGGTGCGGGCGGCGGGCGTAGCGGAGCGGCGTTCGCGATGCCCTGGTGCGGTCGATGACCATTGTAGAAATCCTCGAACTCGCGCAGAGTGTGGAGGAGATGGCGTTGGTTCCAGATCAACGTCCTGTCCAGGAGCTCGCGTCGACAGGTCTGTATCCAGCGCTCCATGATGGAGTTCATCCTCGGCATTTGGACGCCGCTGAGGATGACCTCGATGCCGGCGTCAGCGAGGATGGCGTCGAACAGGGCGGGAAACTTCCCATCCCGGTCTCGGATCATGAATCTGGCCCGGCAACCGGCGTCCTCAAGGTCCATGACGAGGTTCTTCGCGGCCTGAGCCACCCAGGAGACGGTCGGGTGCGCGGTCGCGCCGAGGATGCGGATGCGCCGGGTGGCGTGCTCGATGACGACAAGCACGTACATGCGTGCCCCGGACAGGGTTACGGTTTCGAAGAAGTCGCAGGCGAGGAGAGCGTCGGCCTGGGATCGCAGGAAGGTCGCCCAGGTACTGGAGGTCCGTTCGGGCGCGGGGTCCATACCGGCCTGGTGCAAGATTTCCCACACCGTGGACGCGGCCACCTTCACCCCGAGGACGAGCAGTTCGCCATGTACTCGCCTGTAGCCCCAGGTGGGGTTCTCTGTCGCCAGTCGCAGCACCAGGGCCCGGATGGAGCGTACGGTGCGTGGCCTGCCCGGGCGCTTCGGCCGGGAGGCGGCAGCGTGGCGGCGTGCGATCAGGTCGCGGTGCCATCGCAGCACGGTGTCCGGCTGGACCAGCAGCCGGAGCCGACGCAGGACGTACAGCGGAAGCCGGTGTAGCAGCGCCGCCAGGAAAGCCCGATCCGCCGGGTCGAACTGCGCCTTCCTCTTGCCGAGTTGGCGCTCCAGCACTGCGAGCTGGTGACGCAGCGCAAGAATCTCCGCGTCCTTCTCTCGATTGCTCATCGGCAGCAGGCGCAGCACCGCGAACGCGTTCGTCGTGGTCAGGTAGGCCAGTCGCAGCAGCACGGTCGATCAGCATGCCGCGAGATCACTCGGTGCACCAGGCTCCACCAGCCGCGGCCATGGTCAACGTCCATGACCCCGCTCATTGCCTCCCACCAGGGCGGATGAGTTTTCGGCAAGGGCAAGGTCGTCGTGGCCGAAGGTTCGTGCCCGCGGTCGGTGTGTCCTGCATAAGCTCGCGCTACGGCGTAGCCGAAGTTGCGCTCGACCCATTTCAGGGTCGTGTGCCGGATCCAGTGGATGCTGATCTGCTGGGTCGCGGACCAAGGAAGATGCCGTCCCACCCGGTTCCAGAGGTAGTCGTAGCGCCGGGCCGTGATCGGCCTTCCGCTGGCGTACCTCAGCAGCGGCGCATCGGGATCTTGGGGTCCACGTTGGTCAGCGTGCGCTACCAGATGGGCCATCAGTGTCGGCGAGACCGGCTGCCACCGCACGGTTCCGCCTTTCTCGCGGAGGAAGATCAAGCACTGTTCTCGGTCTAGGTCTCTCGGGCGCAAGGCAAGTGCTCCTCCACGCCGGCAGGCGGATTCGACGTGGAGTCTTAGGAGGAGCGAGTCTAGGATCGGGTCGTTGCCCGTCGTGGCGACCACATGGCTGATCTCAGCCAAACGACTATCTGGCACGGCGCGTCGAGTGCTTGGCAGGCGGCGGGGCTTTGGCACAAGCCTTGCCGGGTCGGCGTCTTTTGTAATCAGCCTGTCGGCGACCGCGTGGGCGTAAATGCAACGCATCGCTCCGATGAAGTGTTCTTCGGCGCTACGGCCACCTCTGCTGTTGCGTCGTGTTATTGCCTGCGCTCGTATCTGGCCGGCGAATTGACGGATCTCAGAAGGTGAAGGCTCATCTAATCGGCGAGCACCCCAGCGGTCGATGATCCGAGTCCAGTATGGGGTGTATACCCTGCGGGCCCCTGGAGTTGCCGATTCGGCAACCTTGGGCACGTATTCCGCGAAAATGGGGGAGGATATGCGCGTCGCGTCGTGGTCGAGTAAGTCGGCTGGGTGCATACCCAGTTTCTCCAGCAGGATATGAACCGCGTCAATCTCAAGACGGCCGTCTCTCGTACTACCGTCCAGTTTTTTCGGATCCATTGATCATTCCGTCTCCGGCGGCTGGGTGTGGTACTTCAGCATCATGTCGTCGAGGGCGGACATGGGATGGACGAGTAGTACGCCGATATGTATGGCTCCGGCTAGCAGGACGCGGTCTCCATTATTTATTCCGCACAGAGCTCGTACGGGCGCCGGAACGGTGATGTAGGATCTGTCGGCGAGGGTAAGTGATCCGGAATCGAGATCGCGGCGGAAGACGGCGACGCCAGACTTCACATGGACAACGAGTCGATCTCCGGATGACCACCCCAGTGCGCGAGCGACCGAACGGTCGGATACTCGTCCTGATCCGTCCACGCTGCCCATGGCGTACACCATCGAGGCGTCCCGTGGTAGTCGTCTCAATTCCGCCATAGGCGGCGGTGTCGTGTGATGGTACACGCTGCGTATGCGCTCTGGGATGACGGCGGCGATTATTGCGTCTGCTACACGTGCTCGTTTCTGCAGGGATTCGGATTCTTGGACATGCGATGAGACGTCGCCGGCAACAAATGACATGACTGCCCCCGGTTTGTGTGGTGACGCAGTTCCTGGTGTGTGAAGGTAGTTCATATCCTCAATATCAAGAACGGTGCCTGTTTGGGGACGGTTGAGATGTGTCCGTTTTGCTCAATCGTGTGTCCCGTTTTTGGGCACAAACCCTCGCATGTAGCGGTCAGAGAGGGTGCCGGTCAGGGAGGCGCCCAAGGGGTGGGGCGACGCGGACGCTGTACGAGGGTGCGCGGCTGTGTCGCGATCGAGGCCTTACTGAGCTTCGTGTTTTAGAGTGACAGTCCGGTGTGTTGAAGGAATGAGTAGGGCAGGTGCTCGGTTGCGCGGACGCGGTCGATGCCGTG
>NZ_JBFAKG010000099.1:0-34091 GCF_040655595.1 Saccharopolyspora sp. NPDC050389 | reverse complement strand
ACCACACACACACACGACCCCCCCACCCTTTCCGCGCCGGCGGGGGGGTTTTGTTTTTTGGCCCAACCCACCCCCACAAAAACCCCCCACGGCCCCGGACGTGCAGAAACGCAGCTCCGAAAGTGGGCAGCCGCCATGGCAGAGCGAAACCGCGCGGTTACGGGCCGGTCGGAACCGCACGTCTCACCCTGGGTTCACCCGTCGGCCGATAAGGTCGGGTGTCGTGGCCGCCTCGTTTCGCATGCGTCGTCTTCTGCTGGGCATGACCGCCGTGCTCGGCACGCTGCTGGCGGGCTGCGCGCAGTTCCCCGACGAGCACCCGCGGCCGTGGGGCGACCCGCCCTCGCTGGAGCCGCAGGCCGGCCCGCAGCCCTCCTTCGAGAACGAGTCGTCGCCACCGCCCGAATCCGGCACCTCGCCGCAGCAGCCGAACGCGCCCGTCGGGTGCGAGGATCCCGATCCGGCCGTGGTGGCCACCTGCCTGGATCCGGTCGGCGCGATCGTGGTGCTGCCCGGCGGCCAGGCCGCGCTGGTCGGCGAGCGAGCCACCGGCCGGGTGCTGCGCGTGCAGCGCGGCACGAAACCCGTTGAGCTGGCCCGGATTCCGGTCGATGCGAGCGGCGGCGGTGGGCTGACCGGGCTCGCCCTCTCCCCCACCTACCACGAAGACGAGCTGTTCTACGCCTACGTCACGACCCGCAGCGACAACCAGGTCGTCCGGGTCGCGGCCGGTGACCGGCCCAAGCCGGTGCTGACCGGCATCCCGAAGGGCTCGACGGGCAACGCGGGGGCGATGCTCGACGACGGCCAGGGCTCGCTGCTGATCGCCACCGGCAACGCGGGCAGCCCGGCCAACGCCGCGAATCCGCAGTCGCTGGCGGGCAAGGTGCTGCGCATCGACGGCTCCGGCAAGCCCGCGGCGGGCAATCCGAACCCCACGTCGCCGGTGGTCGCTTCCGGGCTGACCGCGCCGGGCGGGTTGTGCGGCACGCCCGCGCTGGGCATGTACTGGGTGACCGACCGCAGCGGCGGCCAGGACGCCCTGTACCGGGTGCAGCTCGGCGAGCCGCTGGGTTCGCCGGCGTGGACCTGGGCGGAGCGGCCCGGTGTGGCGGGCTGCGCCGCCGACCCGTCGACGGTCGTGGTGGCGCTGACCGATGCCGCGGCGCTGTACACCCTGCACCCGGCGCCGGACGGCAGCTTCACCGGTCAGCCGACGAAGGTCATGGAGAAGACCTACGGACGCTTCTCCGCCGCCGCGCTCGGCCCGGACGGCCTGATTTGGCTGGGCACGGCGAACAAGGACGGCGGCCAGCCGATCTCCAGCGACGACCGCGCCCTGCGCATCGAGTCCCCGTCCGCCGGCTCCGCGGGCAAGGACTGAGACCCGTGCGTACTTTCTGCTGCTATAGAGGCTGTTTTGGATGTGGTGACGTGCGGATGTCGTAACGCGGGCGTTTTGTATTTGAAGCGGCGCAGCCGCTTAGCCCACGCTCGCAACCGGCACCGCCGCGGGTTCTCAGAGGTCTTCTCGCGAGGACAGCCCCGACGTGGTGAATTGGTCATTCATGATGTCGGGGATCCCACAGCGAGAAGACCTCTGAGGTTCCGCCACCCGCACCGCCACGCAGGACGAGTTTGGAAACAGGCTCTACAGCAACAGAAAGTACGCACGGGCAGCTACTTGCCGTTCAGGCCTCGGTTGGTCAGATCGGTGAGCAGGTCGATGGCCTCTTCGTCGGTCAGCCCGTCGGCCAGCGGGCTCCGCTCGACCAGGACCGCGTAGGCGAACTGGTGCCAGAGCGAGGACAGCGCGAGCGCCGTGGCCTCCGGCCGCTGCGCCGTGCCGCGCAGGTGATCCGCCAAGTGCCGGAGATCTGGTTCGAGCAGCGCTGACAACCGGTCCGCGAACCGCTGGTCGACCAGCGATGCCTGGTGCAGCGCGATCATCACGACCCGGTGGTCGCGGAAGAACCGCCAGTACTGCTCGACGTGCCAGCGGATCGCGCCGCGACCGCCGAGATCCGTCTCGTGCGCCGGATCCGCTTCGACCGCCTGGTCGCCGGCCGCGAGCATGTCCGCCAGCAGCGATTCCAGCAGTTCTTCCTTGCCGCGGAAGTGGTTGTAGAACGACCCGGCGGCGCGGTCCGCCTCGGCCGTGATGTCGGTGATCTTGGTGTTCAGGTATCCGACGCGCTCGAACACCCGCGTCGCCGCCGCCTTCAGCGCGGCCTCGGTCTCGGCGGCCTTCGCCTTGCGGCTGCCCGGCATCGCACTCCTCCCACTCCTTGACAGGAACGCTAGCAAGCCACATTCTGAATTTAAATTCACTGAATCTAAATTCATCAAGGAGTGGTGCATGGACACCCGAGTGCTGATCGCCGGCGCCGGACCGACCGGCCTGACGCTGGGCATCGAGCTCGCCAGGCGCGGCGTCCCCTGCCGGATCGTGGACGCAGCACCGGAACCGCCCACGGGCTCGCGAGGTGACAGCCTCCAGCCCCGCACACTGGAGGTCTTCGACGACCTCGGCGTGCTCGACGAGGTGCTCGCCGCTGGAGCGCCACCGGCTCCGATCCGCGCCCACATCGACGGCGAGTTCGTCGGCGAGCGGCGGATGACCGAGCACGTCGAGCCGACGCCGGCGGTCCCGCACCCCAACCCATGGGTGCTTCCGCAGTGGCGCACCGAGGAAATCCTGCGAAACCGGCTGGCGCAGCTCGGCGTGCGGGTCGAAGCGGGCACCGAGTTCCTCGGCTGCCGGCAGGATTCCCGAGGCGTGACGGCGGAGCTGAGCACCGGCCCGGTGCGCGCCGAGTTCCTGGTCGGCGCCGATGGCGGGCGCAGCGCGGTCCGAAAGAGCCTCGGCATCGACTTCGTCGGCGAGACCGACGAATCCGTTCGCATGCTCCTGGCCGACGTGCGGGTCACCGGGCTCGATCCCGACCGCGGCCACTGGTTCGGCACCGCAGCGGACCTCACCCGGGGCATCGCCTTCACCCCGCTGCCCGGCACGGATTCCTTCCAGTGCGGCGCCCCGCTCCCCGACGACCTGGACACCAGCGCCACGCTGTCGACCCTGCAACGGCTACTAGACGAGTTCTCCGGCCGCACGGATCTCCGGCTGCACGACCTGACCTGGGCTACCGCGTGGCGGGCGAACATGCGGCTGGCGCGGCGGTTCCGGCGCGACCGCGTCTTCCTGGCCGGCGACGCCGCGCACGTGCACCCGCCGACCGGCGGCCAGGGCCTGAACACCGGCGTGCAGGACGCCTACAACCTCGGCTGGAAGCTGGCCGACGGGGATCACGAGCTGCTCGACAGCTACGAAGCCGAACGCCTCCCGGTCGCCGCCTCGGTGCTCGGGATCAGCACGACCCTCCTGCGCAAGCACACCGAGGGCCACGAGGACGCGCATCGCCGCGGGGCCGAGACCCGGCAGCTGGACATCTCCTACCGCACCGGGCCGCTGGCGCACGACGAGCGGGCGGAGCGCGGCCGCGTGCAGGCCGGCGACCGGGCGCCGGATTCACCGGTGGGCGACGGCGTGCGCCTCTTCGACCTGTTCCGCGGCCCGCACTGGACGCTGCTGGCATTCGGCGCGGAGCCACCGAAAACCGGCGCCGACGTGCACGTCCACCGGATCGATCCGTCTCATGTGGACGCTTGGCGGGCTTACGACGTGGCCGCCGGGACGCTCGTGCTGGTGCGCCCGGACGGCCACATCGGCCGGATCACCGAGGCCGCGAGCGCTCGCCCATCCGGCCGGTGACGGGCTCCGGCGCGCCGTGCCACGATCGTTGAACGATCGTTCAGCGAAGGGTGGATCATGTTGAGGTTGCGGGACAGGGTCGCGCTGGTCACCGGTGGCGCGGGCGGCATCGGCCGGCAGACGTCCCTCCGGCTGGCCGCGGAGGGCGCGGCGGTCGTGGTCACCGACATCCAGGACGAGCCCGGGGCCGCCGTCGCCGCCGAGATCCGCGACGACGGCGGAAAGTCGCTGTTCGTGCACCACGACGTCGCCGACGAGGCCGCGTGGGCGGCCGCGGTCCAAGCCGCCGTCGACGAGTTCGGCGGCTTGGACATCCTGGTCAACAACGCCGGGATCGCCGACCGAGGCACCATCGAGGACACCACGGCGGAGAGCTACGAACGCACCATCGCGGTCACCCAGACCAGCGTGTTCCTGGGCATGCGGGCCGCCGCCGAAGCGCTGCGCGCCTCCGAGCGCGCTTCGGTGATCAACATCAGTTCGATCTTCGGGGCCAGCGGCGGCTTCGGCACCAGCCCGGCGTACCACGCGGCGAAGGGCGCGGTCCGGCTTCTCACCAAGAACGCCGCGCTGCAGTGGGCCGACGCGGGAATCCGGGTGAACTCGGTGCATCCCGGCTTCATCGACACCGCGATCCTGGACGGCGCGCGCGGCACCGACCGCGAGGCGGCGATGCTGGCGGTGACCCCGCTGGGCCGCCTCGGCCGCCCGGCCGAGGTCGCGGCCGCCGTCGCCTACCTCGCCAGCGACGACGCGTCCTTCACCACCGGCTCCGAGCTCTACGTCGACGGCGGCTACCTCGCCCGCTGACCGGAATACGCGAAGGGCACCTCCGGGCGATGCGATCGCCCGGAGGTGCCCTTCGCCCGTTGCTTACTGGCCGCAGGCCGCGAGGACGAGCTCGCGAACCCGCTTGGCGTCGGCCTGGCCCTTGGTGGCCTTCATGACCGCGCCGACGATCGCGCCCGCCGCCTGCACCTTGCCGCCGCGGATCTTGTCCGCGATGTCCGGCTGCGCCGCCAGCGCCTCGTCGATCGCGGACTGCAGCGCCGAGTCGTCGGACACGACCTCCAGGCCGCGGGCCGCCACCACTTCGTCCGGCTCGCCCTCGCCGGCGAGCACCCCGTCGACGACCTGCCGGGCCAGCTTGTTGGTCAGCTTGCCCTCGGTGACCAGCGCGATCACCCGCGCCAACTGCTTCGGGGTGATCTCCAGGTCGGCGAGCTCGACGCCGCGGGTGTTGGCCTGCTGCGCCAGGTACGAAACCCACCAGGAGCGGGCGTCGCCGGCGGGCGCGCCCGCGTCGACGGTCTGCGCCACCAGCTCCAGCGCCCCGGCGTTGACCAGGTCGCGCAGCTCCTCGTCGGACAGCCCCCACTGCTCCTGCGCCCGCTTGCGCCGTTCCCAAGGCATCTCCGGGAGCGTCTTGGACAGCTCCTCGACCCATGCCCGCGACGGCGCGATCGGCACCAGGTCGGGCTCCGGGAAGTAGCGGTAGTCCTCGGAGGTCTCCTTGCGGCGGCCCGCCGACGTGGTGCCGGTGGACTCGTCGAAGTGCCGCGTCTCCTGCAGGATCGAGCCGCCCGAGGTCAGCACCGCGGCGTGCCGCTGCATCTCGAAGCGCACGGCGCGTTCCACGCTGCGCAGCGAGTTGACGTTCTTGGTCTCGGTGCGGGTGCCGAACTCCGTCGTGCCCTTCGGCATCAGCGACACGTTCGCGTCGCAGCGCAGCGAGCCCTGGTCCATCCGCACGTCGGAGACGTCCAGCGCGCGCAGCAGGTCCCGCAGCGCCGAGACGTAGGCGCGCGCGACCTCGGGAGCCCGCTCTCCGGCGCCGACGATCGGCTTGGTGACGATCTCGATCAGCGGCACGCCAGCCCGGTTGTAGTCCAGCAGCGAGTAGTCCGCGCCGTGGATGCGGCCGGTGCTGCCGCCCATGTGCGAGGACTTGCCGGTGTCCTCCTCCATGTGCGCCCGCTCGATCTCGACCCGGAAGGTCTCGCCGTCTTCCAGCAGCACGTCCAGGTAGCCGTCGAAAACGATCGGCTCGTCGTACTGCGACGTCTGGAAGTTCTTCGGCATGTCCGGGTAGAAGTAGTTCTTCCGGGCGAACCGGCACCACTCGGCGACCTGGCAGTTCAGCGCCAGCCCGATCCGGATGGCGGCCTCCACGGCCTTGCCGTTGACCACCGGCAGCGAACCCGGCAGGCCCAGGCACACCGGGCACACCTGGGTGTTCGGCTCGGCGCCGAAGGCGTTGGCACAGCCGCAGAACATCTTCGTGTTGGTGGACAGCTCCACGTGCACTTCGAGCCCGAGCACCGGGTCGAACCGCGCGAGGACCTCGTCGTAGTCCATGATCTCGGCGACGGCGGTCACTTGTCGTCCTCCCCCTCGCGCAGGGCCCGCACGGCCAGCGCGGTGCCGGTGATCAGGCCGAGCGCGGTGATGACCGCGTCCGCCAGCGCGAGCTTGTCGTTCTTCTCGCGCGCCGCGCGGAAGCTCGCCCGCAGCCCGAAGGCGGCCGAGAGCACCGAGGCGAGCTGGAACGCTGCTTTGATCTTCGGGTTCATCGCGCGACCTCCAGCTGGGGAACACGGTTGATGAGCGGGCCGTCCTGGCTCGCGTTGCGCGCCGCCTCGTAGGCCGCGCCGACCCGGTAGAGCCACTCGTCGGCCATCGCCGGGGCCATGATCTGCAGCCCGACCGGCATGTTGTCCTCATCGGACAGTCCACATGGGACGCTCATGGCGGCGTTGCCTGCCAGGTTGGACGGGATGGTGCACAGGTCCGCGAGGTACATCGCCATCGGGTCGTCGACCCGCTCGCCGATCTTGAAGGCGGTGGTCGGCGTCGTCGGCGACACCAGCACGTCGACCTGCTGGAACGCGGCGGTGAAGTCGCGGGTGATCAGCGTCCGCACCTTCTGCGCCTGGCCGTAGTAGGCGTCGTAGTAGCCCGACGACAGCGCGTAGGTGCCGAGCATGATGCGCCGCTTCACCTCGGGCCCGAACCCGGCCTCGCGGGTGAGCGACATGACCTCCTCGGCGCTGCGCGCGCCGTCGTCGCCGACGCGCAGGCCGTAGCGCATCGCGTCGAAGCGGGCGAGGTTGGAGGAGCACTCGCTCGGCGCGATCAGGTAGTAGGCCGGCAGCGCGTAGTTGAAGTGCGGGCAGGAGACCTCGATGACCTCGGCGCCCAGCGCGGACAGCTGCTTGACAGCGGCGTCGAAGGCCCGCTGCACGCCCGGCTGGTAGCCGTCGCCGGAGAACTCGCGGACCACGCCGACGCGCACGCCCTGCAGGCCGCCCGAAGCGCCCAGCTCGGCCGCGGCGACGACCTGCGGCACCGGCTGGTCGATCGAGGTGGAGTCCATCGGGTCGTGCCCGGCGATCACCTCGTGCAGCAGCGCGGCGTCCAGCACCGTGCGCGCGCACGGGCCGGGCTGGTCAAGCGACGAGGAGAACGCGACGAGGCCGTAGCGGGAAACGCCGCCGTAGGTCGGCTTGACGCCGACCGTGCCGGTTACCGCGCCGGGCTGGCGGATCGAGCCGCCGGTGTCGGTGCCGATGGCCAGCGGCGCCTCGAACGCGGCCAGCGCCGCCGACGAACCGCCGCCGGAACCGCCGGGGATGCGCTCCAGGTCCCACGGGTTGCGGGTCGGGCCGTACGCGGAGTTCTCGGTCGACGAGCCCATCGCGAACTCGTCCATGTTCGTCTTGCCGAGGACGACCACGCCCGCCTCGCGCAGCCGGCGCGTCACGGTCGAGTCGTACGGCGGAACCCAGCCCTCCAGCATCTTGGAGCCGCAGGTGGTGGGCATGTCGGTGGTGGTCAGCACGTCCTTGAGCGCCAGCGGCACGCCGGCCAGCGGCGACGTGACGTTCCCGGCGGCGCGCTCCTCGTCGACCCGCCGCGCGGCGGCCAGCGCCCCGTCGGCGTCGACGTGCAGGAACGCGTGCACCGCCGGGTCGACGGCGGCGATCCGGTCCAAGTGCGCCTGCGTCACCTCGACCGACGTGACCTCGCCCGCCTGCAGCTTGGCGGCGAGCTCGGATGCGGTCAGCCCGGTCAGGCTGCCGCCGGATGCGGTCGTCATCAGGCCTCCTCGGTGAGGATCCGCGGCACGCGGAATCGTTCCTCTTCGGCGGCCGGTGCCGCGGCGAGCGCCTGCTCGCGCGACAGGCCCGGCCGCACCTCGTCATCGCGGAAAACGTTGGTCACCGGCACGGCGTGGGAGGTCGGCGGGATGTCGTCCGCAGCGACCTCGCCCACCTTGGCCACCGCATCGAGGATCTGGTCGAGCTGGCCGGCGAAGGTGTCGAGCTCGGCCTCGGTGACGGCCAGCCGCGCCAGGCCGGCGAGGTGCGCGACCTCGTCGCGGGAGATCTTGGACACTGCGAAGGCTCCCTGGTCATGTCCGGTTTCACGGGTACTGCTCAGTCTATGGCGGTGCCCGGACCCGGCCCTGGAGGGGGCGCGGGCGCCGCCGCTGCCGCCCGGGCCCGCGGCGGATCCACTGCGGATCAACGCGCCGCAGTGCCGCGAAAATGCCGACGACACGACGGAAAACCGCAGGTAATTCCACTCCGTGGACGCCGGGGGCACCGCAGGGGCGTCGCGTCTGACACAATTTCAACCGCCAGTTCCTCGCACGAGGAGCCGCTGGAGTGCGGCCTCGTGCGGCGGCGAGAGCGCGGCCGGCGAGGTGTCGCGCACGAAACTGGAGGCGTTGAGTCCGGTGTCCTTCCTCATCCGGGTGCAGATACCGGACCGGCCCGGCAACCTCGGGTCGGTGGCGAGCGCGCTCGGCGAGATCGGTGCCGACATCCTCAGCGTCGACGTCGTCGAGCGCAGCAACGGCGTGGCGATCGACGACCTCGTCGTCGAGCTGCCCTCGGGCCGGCTGCCGGACGTGCTGATCACCGCCGCCGAGTCGGTCGACGGCGTCGAGGTCGACGCGGTCCGGCCGTACGCGGGCGTGCTGGACACGCACCGCGAGCTGGAGCTCGTCGAGGAGATCGCGGCCGAGCCCGGAAACGGGTTACAGATCCTCGCCGAAGGCGTGCCGAAGATCATCCGATCCGGTTGGGCGATCGTCTTCGGGCACCGCTCGGGCGGCGCGGAGCAGCTGGCGGCCAGCACCTCGGCCCCGCAGGAGGGCTACCTGGAGCTGCCGTGGCTGCCGCTGGCGCGGGCGACGATCCTGGACGGCGACGAGTCGTGGGTGCCGGACACCTGGAAGGAACTGGGCACCGAGCTGGCGGCGACGCCGATCGGCAAGCCGGACCGGGTGCTGCTGGCGGGCCGCCCGGGCGGCCCGATGTTCCGCACCGCGGAGCTGGCCCGCCTGGCCCACCTCGCCGGCATCGTCTCGGTCGTCCTCGAAGGCTGAAAAGATCTGTTTCCAAACTCGTTTTGCGTAGCGGTGCGGGTAGCGGCCCCCCTGCGGGAATTACGGCCGCCGTCTGGACTGCGGGAACCCCGACTTACGTATGACCACGTCGCTGCGGCGGTTTCGCAGCACCCGTGAGTGTTTTGTGTTGCTATAGAGGCTGTTTTGGATGTGGTGACGTGCGGGTGTGGTAACGCGGGCGTTTGTCTTTGAAGCGGCGCAGCCGCTTAGCCCACCCTCGCAGCTTGCACCGCCGCGGGTTCTCAGAGGCCTTCTCGCGAGGACAGCCCCGACGTGGTGAATTGGCATTCATGATGTCGGGGATCCCACAGCGAGAAGACCTCTGAGGTTCCGCCACCCGCACCGCTACGCAGGACGAGTTTGGAAACAGGCTCTATAGCGATCCAAAGCACTCACGAGCGTTGACCTGCGGAGATGATCGGATCGATCACAGTTCCAGGGCGTAGCCGAGCAGGTTGACGTCCGGCGCCGGGTGCCAGTCGCGGTCGGGGCGGCGTTCGAAGCCGAGCCGCCGGTAGAGGCGCTGGGCGGGCTCCACGGAGTCCCGCACGCACAGCACGACGCGCTCCATGCCATCCGCGCGCGCCCGGTCGATCACCGCTTCCACCAGTGCCTGGCCCACGCCGTTGCCTGCCGCCTCCGGCGCCACGGCCAGCATCCGGAACTCCAGCTCGCCGGGCCGCGCGACGTCGGCGTATGCGCTGCCGGGCCGCACCAAGGTGACCGTGCCCCGCACTTCGTCGTCTTCGATGGCGACGAGCAGTTCGGCCTGCTCCGCTTGCCGGGCGGCGTCGCGCAGCACCATGGTGTAGTCGATGTCGGTCGACAGGTTCCCGCTCTCGGTGTAGGCCCGGGCCGAGAGCTCACCGATCGCTTCGTACTCGGCCGGCCGGGCCGCGCGGATCGTCGTCATGCCGCAGATCGTGCCACCACCGGCGGACAATCAGCCGCGAGCGGTCACTCCTCCTCCGCAGGCAGCGCGACCTCCGCCGCGGCCTCCGGGCCGTCGTCGAGCAGCACCTGGAATCCGCTCTCGTCCAGCACCGGGACCTTCAGCTGCATCGCCTTGTCGTACTTCGAGCCCGGCGAGTCGCCGACCACGACGAACGCCGTCTTCTTCGACACCGAACCCGCCGCCCGGCCGCCGCGGGCCATGATCAGCTCCTTGGCCTCGTCCCGGGAGAACGTCTGCAGCGTGCCGGTGACCACGATGGACAGGCCTTCGAGGGTGCGCGGGATCGATTCGTCGCGCTCGTCAGCCATCCGCACTCCGGCGGCCCGCCACTTGCGCACCACCTCGCGGTGCCAGTCGACCTCGAACCACTCGCGGACGGCCGTGGCGATCGTCGGCCCGACGCCGTCGGCCGCCGCGATCTCCTCCTCCGACGCCGCCTCGATCCGGTCCAGCGAGCCGAACTCGCGGGCCAGCGCCTGCGCGGCGGTCGGCCCGACGTGCCGGATCGACAGTCCCACCAGGACCCGCCACAGCGGCTTCTGCTTGGCCACCTCGAGGTTGCCGAGCAACTTGGCGCCGTTGGCCGACAGGTTGCCTTCCTTGGTGGTGAACAGCGGCGTCTTGAGCAGCTTCGGCTCGTCGAGGTCGAAGATGTCGCCCTCGTCCTCGATCACGCCGGCGGTCAGCAGCGCGCCGGCGGCCTCGTAGCCGAGCGCGTCGATGTCCAGCACCTTCCGGCTGGCCAGGTAGAACAGCCGCTCGCGGCGCTGCCCCGGGCAGCCCTGGGCGTTCGGGCAGCGCAGGTCGACGTCGCCTTCCTTCTGCTGCGCCAGCGGCCACCCGCACTCCGGGCACACGGCGGGCATGACGAACTCGCGCTCGTCGCCGGTGCGCACGTCGACCACCGGGCCGAGCACCTCGGGGATCACGTCACCGGCCTTGCGGATCACCACCCGGTCGCCGATCAGCACGCCCTTGCGGCGGACCTCGTCGGCGTTGTGCAGGGTCGCCATCGACACCGTGGAGCCGGCCACCTTCACCGGTTCCATCACGGCGAACGGCGTGACCCGCCCGGTGCGGCCGACGTTGACCTGGATGTCCAGCAGCCTCGTGGTGGCCTGCTCCGGCGGGTACTTGTAGGCGATCGCCCAGCGCGGCGCGCGGGAGGTGGTGCCGAGCCGGCGTTGCAACGGCACCTCGTCGACCTTGATCACGATGCCGTCGATCTCGTGCTCCGCGGAGTCGCGGTGCTTGCCCCAGTAGTCGATGTGCGCGACCAGCTCATCCACAGTGGACAGAACCACGGTGTGCTTGGACACCGGCAGGCCCCACGCCTTCAGCGCCGCGTAGGACTCGGACTGGAGGTTCGGCTCGAAGCCGTCCCGCCGGCCCAGGCCGTGGCAGATCAGCCGCAACGGCCGGCTGCGGCTGACCCGCGGATCCTTCTGCCGCAGCGACCCGGCGGCGGAGTTGCGCGGGTTGGCGAACGGTGGCTTGCCCGCCTCCACCAGCTTGGCGTTGAGCTCGGCGAACTCGTCGACCCGGAAGAACACTTCGCCGCGCACCTCCACCAGCGCCGGCACCGGGTACTCGTCGGTCCCGGTCAGCTGCTCCGGCACGTCACCCATGGTGCGGACGTTGAGCGTCACGTCCTCGCCGGTCCGGCCGTCGCCGCGGGTCAGGGCGCGCTCCAGCCGCCCGTCCCGGTAGAGCAGGTTGATCGCCAGGCCGTCGATCTTCAGCTCGCACAGGTAGTGCACGTCGGTGCCCACCTCGCGCTCCACCCGGTCGACCCAGGTCTGCAGCTCCTCAGCGCTGAACGCGTTGTCCAGGCTCAGCATCCGCTCCAGGTGCGCGACCGCGGTGAACTCGGTCGAGAAGGTGCCGCCCACCACCTGCGTCGGCGAGTCCGGCGCCTGCAGCGCCGGGTGCTCGGCCTCCATCTGCTGCAGCTGCGCGAACAGCCCGTCGAACTCGCCGTCGGAGACCGTCGGCGAATCGAGCACGTAGTAGCGGAACTGGTGGCCGCGGACTTCCTCGGCGAGTTCCGCGTAGCGCTCGCGCACCTCGGCGGGCACGTCTTCGACGCCTTCCGCCGAGCGGCCGGCGGCCGGGTCGTCGGGCACGACCTCCTCGGCGTTGGCCACTGCGTCGTTCGGGGCGAGATCCACGTCCTTGCTGGTCACGCCCCGAGACTAGCGAGCGACCCCGACAACGGCACGCACGACGCGTCGTGAGTGATTAATCCGGTAAGAACCGGCTTCGCCACTCACGACGGGTGCTGCGCCTCGTGAGTGGCAACTCCGGTAAGAACCGGACTCAGCACTCACGACTCGGGCGGCGCGGTCACCGTGCGGTCCAGTTCGCGGACCAGCTCGCGGAGCTCCAGCAGGCCGATCGCGCCCTCCGGTTCGAGTTCCGCGGTCTCCACCCGGCCCAGCCGGTCGGCCGCCAGCCGCTCGCCGAGCGTGGCGTCCAGCGGCAGGAACGTCAGCGCCCGGCGCGCGTTCTCCTCAAGGCCGCTGAAGCCGGGGTGGTAGACGGCGACGTCGACGAGCCCCTCCGCCTCGTCGACCTGGGCGACGACGCGGACGTCGGCCAGCGGGTACTTCTCGCCCCGCAGGTTCACGGTGACCTCGGTCGGATCGGGCACCGGCGGCACCGAGTCGTGGTACTCCCACAGCGTGTCGACCGGCGGCGCGGCGGCCATCCAGGCGTCGGTGTAGGGGCGCAGCTCCGGGTCCGCCTGGCCGCTGACGACCAGCGCGTACACCGCCTTCTCGCCGTGCTCGATGGCGAAGGTCAGGTTCGGGTGCACCTGGGCGAGCGCGTCGGCGACCAGGCTCTCGATCCGCTGCGGCACGCTGTCGCCGAGCGCGGAGGCGATCTCCGGCAGCAGGTCGTCCCACCGCTGCCAGAACCGCTCGGCCGCCTGGGCGTGGACATCGACCTCGGCGGTCTCGGCGTTGCCTGGGGCTTCGGCGTCGCGGCGACGGAGGAACCTGAACATGCCCACCATTGTGCCGGGCGAGGCGCGGTCTCCGGGCCCGATCCCGCGGACTCACCGGGACGGCGGGCCGCCCAGTTCGGCGGCGACGATGCGGGCGAGATCACCGGCGTCGACTCCGCGCACCTGCCGAGCCTTGGTCAGCGTGCCGACCAGCGCGTTCAGCGGATCTTCGTGGGTCGCCCGCCGCAGCGCGTCCGCGGCGCGCAGCTGGTTGCGGATCTTGCTGTTCGGGCGGTCCCAGGTGCTCTGCCAGGCCCATTCCCTGACCACCGAGCACAGCTCGCCGCGGTCGATCGCGGGCCCGCCGCTCAGCGACGACAGGGCTTTCTGCACGACGGGGTCGTCCGAGCAGTCGGCGGCGCCGACCGTGTGCCGCGCCACCGCGGCGACTGCCCGCAACAGGTCGGGCTGGGCGGCGGCGCCCAGGGCCGCGATCAGTTCGGGTAGGAAGCCGACGATCTTGTCCAGCGGATTCGGCACGGTGACCAGATCATCGGGCCACGGCGCGACCGGGAAGGTCTGGAAGTCGCCGGCCAGCCAGCCCGGGCTCGGCGACAACCCGGTCAGGCGCCCCGCCAACGCCAGCATCAGCGCCACCGGATCGGCCTGGGACCAGGGCAGATCGGCGCGGGCGGCCTCCAGCTCGTCCGGTCGGCTGCCCTCTCGGTACTCCGGCAGCACGGCCTCGAACGACGTCCGGATGTCGCCGCGAACCGCGTGGGAGAAGCGCGTGAGGGCGTTCGCGTCCCAGAACACCGACACGGCGGCCTGCCGCGCGGCCTTCCGCAGCACCTCCGGCCGCTGCCCCTGCCGGCCGTTGTCCTCGACGACCAGCACCCAGTCGCCGACCCGCCGGAGCGCGATCATGGGGTGTTTCTCCTGGTGGGCGAAGGCCTCCTCGCAGAAGTCATCGATGTCCAGCGCCCGGCCGAGCCTGGCGACCGCACCGAAGTCCTCGGCCACCTGGTCGACGCCGGTTCCCCGCACGAAGGTCAGGCACGCCGCCTCCTGGATGGTGCTCCGCCGAATCCACCCGGCCTGCTCGAGCTCGCTGACGCAATGACTGCCCACGAGTTCTTCCTACCAGCGCAAGGACTTCCGCACGCCCGATTCCGAAAAACACACCCAGGCAAGAAATCGCCACCGCGCCGCGCGCACCCGCGCAGTCCACTGAGGACTATCCGGCCGAAGGCATCTCCGCCACCTGGATCATGTCGTTCCTCGTGCCCCTGACGAAGCGTCCCCGCCCGGGCGGTTGCGACATCGACACCACGCCCGGTAGCAGCTCACCGTCCCGCCGGTCGCCGCTGAGCACCACCGTCGCGCAACCAGCCGCTCGCAGCTTGCCGAGGAATCTGGTGGTCAGGGCGTCGCCGATGTTGACCGAGTTCCGGGTGACGATCAGGTGCACCCCGACCTCCCCGCCCCGCACCAGGTGGTCCGCGTAGCGCTGCAGCGGGTCGGGGCGGCCCGATCGCGGGTCCGCCGAGATCAGCTCGCAGTCCTCGGTGATCAGGAAGACCTCGCGTGGCCGCTCGGCTCCGCTGCGGGGCCGGGACAGGCGTTGCTCGATCCGGAACGCCATTTCCGCCAGGTGACGCTCGAACTCCCCGCGCACCGCGGCGTAACCGAACTGCGGACCGTCCGTTTCGCCGAGCAGGCCGCGCTTCGGATCCAGCACGATGATGTCGCACTCGTCCGCCGCGTACAGCCGCTTGATCTCGGCGATCACCAACCGGACCAGGTTCGTCTTGCCGGAGCCCCGCTCCCCCAAGCACAACAGGTGCGGATGCGCCGCCAGGTCGAGCTCGGCCATTCTGCCGATGCCCACTGTTCGCCCGAGCAAGATGTGCGGATTCTCGGGATTCTCGATCTGCGAATAGGTGATGCTCGGCGACGCGCGCAGGATCTGGTCCTGGGCGGGCTCCCCCGGCCAGGCGCTCGCGATGCGTCGCGACAGCGCACGGGCGTTCTCGTAACGTGGGTCCAGTTGGTCATCTACGTGCAGTTGCGGTAAAGCGGCACGGAACTCCCTCCCGTTCACGGTCCCGCGCCCGCTCTCCGCGCCACCGAGTTCCAGCCGGACCTGGTATTGGAATCCCCAACCCGGATCCTCATCGCCCGTGCTGTCCCCCGAGATGATCACGTGGATGCAGTGATCCGAACCGTCCTGCATCAGCGTGCGGACTTTCGGGGCCAGCTCGGCGAACGCGTCCACCAATCGATGCCACTGCTCGATCACGAGGAATGACGGCACGTGAGCGTCTTCGCGTCGCGCCCGCCGCTCACCGAGCAGATCCACCAAGAAATCCACGATCGCGGCGGCGATTTCCCCGTCTCTGATCGACGCAAACCCGACTACATGTGGCAACTCTGCCAGCACGGCCTCGCAGGAATACCCGTCACCCGCGCTTATGAAGTAGAACTGCGCCTCCTCGGGTGTGCGCGTCAGGGCTACCGCGAGCACGACGGCACGGGTGAAATCGGTCTTCCCGCTGAACGGGCGGCCCAGGATCGCGATGCAGCCGAACGGCACCATCAGCGGTTCTGCTTCGCCGGTCTCGGGAGAGTCCACCAGTCCGACAGGAACTTCGGTGGCGCGCTCGAACGCCACCGCGGACAAACCTCGTTCGCCCTCTGCCAACGTGCCCAGCACATCGCCGAGCGCGATCGGGTCTGCGAGGAGTACTGGCAGTTCGGCGGCCCGCACCGGCACCGCCTGGTTGACCTGGGCGATCAGCTCGGGCCAGTGGTCCATGCCGGGTTCCCAGGCACGGAACTTGATCGGTGGCCTGGAGCCTTCTCTGAAGAACCCGTGTCCAGGTTCGTGCCCGCCCAGCTCGGCGGCCGCCGGGGTTCCCAGTAGCTCCAGAGAATCCTGCTCGAGAGCTGTTCGATGCACGATCCGGAACCGGCACAATTCCGCAATCTCCGGGAATCGACTGTCCGCGATGCTGGATGTCATCGCGATCACGTGCACGCCCACATCCGGTCCGAACTCCATGACTTCGCGCACTTGTGCCACCAACTCGGGTTCATCCGCCAGCGCCTCGGTGAAGTCCCGGATGGCGACGACGAGTGTCGGCGCAGTCTCGCGGCCGGCCCGAGCCGGATTTCGACGACGGGTTATCTCGCGTCGGACGTCCCTGAGCCGACTGGCCAGTTCGCCCGTGTACTCCGCGTACGACGCGCCCATGTGCGCCACCACGTGAGGCATCTCGGAAAGCCCCTGGAAGACAGAGCCCGGAAACGGCGGCCCGTGCAGGAGTGCGACGTTCAGGTCGGCCGGCGAGTGAGTCATCATCAGCAAGAACAGCAGCGACCCGAACGTCTGGACGGCCCCGGACCCCGGCGGCCCGACGATCACCCCGTGCGGCCCCACACCGCCAGCAGCAGCGGATTTCAGGTCGAGGTGCACGGTCCTGCCGAACTCATCCAGACCGATCGGAACTCGCAGCCAATCGGGATGTCTCGCATCGCGCCAGGCACTCGGCGGGTCGAACGACGGGTCGGCCCCCAGGATCCGTTCCAGGCTGAACTTCCGGTCGTGGCTGCGGTGCTGCTTCCGCTGCGCGATGTCCTCAATCATCGACACCATTTCCTGGTGCCTCGGCTCGGCCGCGGTCGACGAGTTCGGGATGGCGACCTGGAAGGTCCCGGCTGCAGTGGTCGCCTCCACCGGCCGATCCGGCCACGCGCTTGCCGTCAGATCGACCTTGCCGCGCAGGTTTGGCAGCAGGCTGCTGGAGATCCGCGACCACGAACGCGTGGCCACGACGACGTGCACGCCGAAGCTGGCGCCCGTGTCCGCGATTTTCTCCACCTGTTCGACCAGTGCCGGGTTCTCGGCGGCGAAGGCTTCCCAGCGATCTATCACCAAGATCACGTCCTGCTGCGGGCCGTCTGCTCGCAGATCGCGATTACGCCGCGCGACGCGGAATTCGCTCAGTGAATCGAACGCGTGCTGCCTGAACATCGCGCGTCGTGCGGAGATGCTCCGCTCGATCTCGTCCAGCAACTGCCGGACCTTGGTGCTTTCATCCGGCCCGAGAACCCAGCTGACGTGTGGCAGCTTCCCGAAAGCCCCGAACCTGCTCTCGGAGTCGATGATGATGATCTCGACTTCCTCGGGTTCCGAGTCAGCTGCCAGGCTCAGCAGCAGGGTTCGCAGGAACTGGCTCTTGCCGGACTGGGTTGGGCCGACGACCGCGAGATGGCTGTCGGGTTCGGCCAGGCTCAGCAGGAACGGCTCCTGGGCCGCATCGACACCGCGGGTGCCCACCACGATGTTCAGCGTGCTGCCGGCCGGAGGCATCGCCGGGACGGACTTCACGAGCAAGGGCCCGAGGGCCGCCGGGACGGACTTCACCGGGGTGGGCAGGCGAACTTCAGCGACAGGCGCCGATGCGGTCCGGGCGATGAAGAAGTCTCCGGCCATCCGGGTCTCGCGGGACGGGGTCTGCCGCTGCCCTTCGAGCTCGCGGAACACGTAGTTGTAGAGCTCATCACCGGTGATCAGGCCGTCGCCATCGATGTCGGCGGCGCCGGTGCGGATGCCCTTCAGCACCGCGCGGGTGAACAACGACGAAGGCACCGGGTCGCTGGAAGTGAATTCGTTGCCCTCGTAGGCGTACTCGACCGCGCTGGTCGCGGTCATGATGTAGGTGCCCCGGCCGACCAGCTGGCGCAGGTCGATCCCCTCGGCCGACTTGGGCACCAGGCCGTGCGAGAAGGCCCCGCTGTAGCAGCAGTCCAGCAGCACCACCTTCGTCCCGGCCTGGGATGCGCTCAGCTGGTGCTGGACGAACACCGAACCGACCGCGGAGGACTCGATCCGGTCCAGCTCAGTGTTGCAGGCGGCGAACAGCAGCTGGCCACGGTCGTTCTTGATCCCGTGGCAGGACAGGTAGAGCAGCACCAGGTCGTCCGGCCCGGCTTCCTGGAACGCCTCCTCGATGCCGCGCTCGATCTGGCGCTTGGACTCGTTGCGCAACACCTCTACCTGGTCGAAGCCACCCTGCGACAGCAGGACCTGCTGCAGTTCTTCGGCTTCCCCCGCAGGCGCGCGCAGCTCGCGCAGCCCCGGGTCGCCGTACATCGAGGTCGCGATCAGCAGCGCGGTCCGGCGGCCCACCACGCCGCCTACCGCTGGCCCGAGGCGCCGCCGTCGGGGTCCTCGTCGAGGAGCTTCGCTGCGATCGCTTCTACCAGCAGGTGCTGGTCTTTCGCGGTCAGGCCGTCGAATTCGACCTTCTCGCCTTCCCTTTCGATGCTCACCCGGCGGGCCTTGGCCTGGTCGAAGCGGGCGACCATCACCTTCGCGCACGCCGCTGCCGTGGCTGCCGAGAAGATTCCGCTCAGCACGAGTTGGCCGATCTCCAGCGCCGCGCCGGATTTCGCGCCTTCCGGGCCTTCGCCGCCCCGCACCCGGTCCACCCGGACCGCGCCCAGCTCGCGCAGCTCGGCGAGCAGCCGTTGCGTCAGGCTCTCCAGGCGCTCCGGGGTGTCTTCGGACAGGTGGAAACCGACCAGCCAGCGGGCCATCTCGCAAACCTTCCGCAGCTAACCATCTCGATCTTCCTCACGGTAGCCGATCGATCACGCTGCGGAGAGCGGTTCGCTACTGGTCGGCTTCGTCGGCGAAGAGGTTCGCGAGGTCTCGGGTGAGGCTGATGGCTCGGCGGGACCAGGCCGGCGTCGCGCCCGCGAGGCCGCAGGTCGGGGTCGGGACGCTGCGCTCGGCCAGCGCTCGCCGGGCGAAGCCGAGGCGGGAGGCCAGGCCGAAGGCCGGCTGGGCGATCTGGCGCAGCCGGGTTTCGCCCGCCGGTTCCGTGCTCGGGACCAGGCCGAGGAACAACGTCGTGCCCTCTTCCCACGCCTCGCCGAGTTCGTCGGCGAGGCAACCGGACACGTCGCCGAGCTTCGTGGCGTCCAACGCGATCGCCCCGGCTCCGGCGCGGCGCAGCAACGCGACCGGCGGGCGGGGGGCGCAGCAGTGCACGACCACGGGCGAGTTCGTTGCCGCCGCGAGCTTCTCGATCACCTCGGCCAGCAGGCGCTGCGCATCCGGTTCCGGGACCGCGGGCACCTTGCCGTAGCCGGAGGGCGTGGGCAGCGCCCCGGCCAGCACCGCGGGCAGGGCGGGCTCGTCGAGCTGCACGACGACCCGGGAGCCGGTGCGGGCGGCGACCTGCTCGGCATGCCGGATCAGGCCTTCGGTCAGCGACTCGGCGAAGTCGCGCAGCGCGCCCTGATCGGTCAGCACCCGGTGCCCGCGGTGCAGCTCGATTCCGGCCGTCAGCGTCCACGGGCCCGCCGCCTGCACCTTCACCACGCGCGGCGCGCCCGCTTCGGACGCCGCCTGCTCCACGGCGTCCAGGTCCCAGCGCAGCAGGTCGACGGCGCGACGCTGGTCCCGGCCGGGCCGGGAGGCGACCCGGTAGCCGGAGGGCACCACTTCGACGGCGAGGTCGACCAGCAGGCCGGCGGTGCGGCCGAGGATGTCGGCGCCGACACCGCGCCCCGGCAACTCCGGGAAGGGCATCAGACCCGGCAGCTCGCCGACGACCGTGCGCGCCACCTCGACCGGATCGGCGCCGGGCATCGACCCGATGGCGGTGGCGATCCCGGGGCCCCAAGCTGCGTCACTCACCCCGCCATTATCGACGGCCCACCGGCACCCGCCCGACCGGCCACCGCGCCGAGGCACCCAGAGCCGCCGAGCCCTCCAGCGCAATCGCCCCTTGAGCCTCTCGGTGCACTGGTCACCGGCCGTGCGTGTTTTCTGCTGCTATAGCGACACAAAACATGCACGGCCCCTGGCCTGCAGAAACGCCTCTCCTGGCCCCGGATCAGCCGGTGAACTTGTCGCGGAGGACGCGCTTGAGGAGCTTGCCCGAGCTGTTGCGCGGCAGGTCGTCGACGAAGCGAATCTCCTTCGGCACCTTGAAGCCGGCCAGGCTGCCGCGCGCGTGCTCCAGCAGCTCCGCCTCCGACACCTCGGCCTTGGCGACCACCACGGCCGCGATGCGCTCGATCCACTTCGGATCGGGCACCGCGATCACCGCCACCTCGGCCACCGCCGGGTGGCCGTACAGCGCGTCCTCCACCTCGCGGGAGGCGACCAGGACACCACCGGTGTTGATCACGTCCTTGATCCGGTCGACGACGAAGCAGTAGCCCGCCGAGTCGCGCCGCACGAGGTCGCCGGAGTGGAACCAGCCGCCGCGGAACGCCTCGGCGGTCTCCGCCGGCTTGTTCCAGTACCCGGTGCACAGCTGCGGCGAGCGGTAGACGATCTCGCCCAGCTCTCCCGGCGCGACCTCTTCGCCCTGCTCGTCGACGACCTTCGCTTCCACGAAGAGCACCGGCCGCCCGGCGGAATCCGGCCGCTCGTCGTGTTCCTCGGGCCGCAGCACCGTCGCGAGTGGAGCGATCTCGGATTGTCCGAAGCAGTTGTAGAAACCGAGCTCCGGCAGCCGTTCCCGCAGCCGCTGCAGCACCGGTCCGGGCATGATCGAGGCGCCGTAGTAGGCCTTGCGCAGGGTTTTCAGGTCGCGGGTGGCGAACTCGGCGTGGTTGGCCAGCGCCACCCAAACCGTTGGTGCGGCGAAGAACGAGCCGATCCCCTCGTCCTCGATCCGCCGCAGCACGTCGCCCGGGTCGGGCACCTCCACCAACCGGTTGGTGGAGCCGATCATCAGCTGCGGCAACAGGAACACGTGCATCTGCGCCGAGTGGTACAGCGGCATCACGTGCAGCGGCCGGTCTTCCTCGCGGAAGTCCAGCGCCACCACGCAGGACACGTACTCGTGCAGCAGCGCGCGATGCGTCATCATCGCGCCCTTGGGCTGCGAGGTAGTGCCCGAGGTGTAGAGCAGCTGGACCAGCGCGTCATCCGCGACGGCGACGTCCAGCTCCGGAACCGGGCCGTCGATGCACTGCGCCAGCAGCGAATCCGCGCTGTCGCGCAACGGGATCACGCGCTCGACCGACGTGTCTGGGCGGACTTCGGCGAGCCGGTCGGCCAGGGCCGGGTCCACCAGGGCGATGCTGCTGCCGGACTGCGCCAGCAGGTAGGCGAGTTCGCCCGAGGTCAGGTTGTAGTTGATCGGCACGTGCACCAGGCCCGCCCGCGCGCAGGCGAGGAATCCGATCAGGTAGGCGTCGGAGTTCTTGCCGTAGGCCGCGATCCGGTCGCCTTGGCGCGCCCCGGCGGTCAGCAGCGCCGCGGCGGCGCGGGTGACGGCGGCGTCGAGCTCGGCATAGGTCCAGACCCGCTCTTGCCCGGCACCGTCGACGAATCGCAATGCCTCGCGGTCCGGGACTCGCGCGGCGCTGCGCCGCAACACGTCTGCGACTGTGCTGGCACGAAGATCAAGCACAGGACCTCCCTGTTCACGGCGTGATGCCAGACACTAACCGCGAAACGGGCCCCGCACTAGACCGTCAACGACGCCACAACTCACGCAGCGCGTCGTTTACGACACCGGGCTGCTGGCTGTGCGGCCAGTGCGACGCGCCCGGCACCTGAAGACGATCGGCATCGATGCGCTCCGCCGTCACGCGCGCGCATTCCATGATCGGTTCCCCGCCGTGCTCCCGGTATGCCTGCGGGGCCTCGTCCCAGCCGCCGTTGATGACCAGCGCGGGCCAGGTCGCCGCGGCGAGCGGTTCGACCGGGATTTGAGCTCCCCAGGAAGGAATCTCGTGCAGCGCGCTGCGCGTCGCCCGCACGAGCTCCGGTGTCACCGGCGGCGCCTCGAAGCCCACGGATTCGAAGTTGAGCCGAACCAGGTCCTCATCGGACAGATCCGGCGGCACCGACGCGAGCGCGTCTCGATTGCGCTCCAACGCCGCGGCGACCAGCGGAGCATCCGCGGCGACCTGGAAGCAGGCCGGCTCGATTAGCGTCAGGGAGCGGACCGACTCCGGATTCCGCGCCGCGGCCAGCATCGCGACCACGGCCCCGGAGGAGTGACCGACGAGGTGCGCGCCGCCGTCGAGCAGCCCGGCGATGTCGTCCGCGTCCTGGGCGTAGTCGCTGCGTTCGACCTCCGGGCTCCGCCCGTAACCTCGCCGATCCGGTAGCACCAGCCGGAATTCCTCGGCCAGCGGAAGCTGGGCGTCGAACCCGAACACCTCATGCACGGCCCAGGTGCCAGAACCGTGCACGAACACCGCGCGAATCCCGTCGCCCAACTCCGTCACGTGCAGTGAAGTCATGCACACATCCTGTCGCAGCGCGACGGCAGCCGACAAGATCAGGAGCGCAGCGCTGCGACGGCCGCTTCCAGCGCGGCGTCGCGGAACTCCTCCGCCGGCCCCTCGGTGGTCGCGCAGTCCTGCAAGCCGCCGATCGCAACGGTCGCCCGGGCGATCTGAGCCGGCGACGCGCCGGGCCCGACCAGCAGGACGTAGGTCCGGTCGCGCCAGGCGAGCATCTGCCGCATCAGGTCGAGTTCCGCGATCGCCGAAACATCCCGCAGGATCATCTCGAACACCTGCCGATACCGCAGGACCACGTCGAAGTAGTCGGCGAGAAACTGCCGCGCGTCGACGTCCGCGGCCGCCTCGCGGTCGGCCAGCAGGGCCTCGACCTCGTCGACGAACGGCTGGACGATGCCGCGCACCAGATCCGCCTTGGACGGGAAGTGGTAGTACAGCGCGGCTTTGGTGATGTCGAGCCGCTCGGCGACCTCCCGCAGGCTCGTCTTCTCGAACCCCTGGCGGGCGAACAGCTCCGCGGCGACCGCGCGGATCTCCGCCCGGGTGTCGACCCGTGTTCTCGGCATCGGCGTCCTCCTCGCCGCGAATCTTACTACTAGCCGCCCGGTAATTTACTTGCCGCCCGGTAAGTATGCGGGCTAGCTTGGGGCACATGAACATCCTGATCTCCGGCGCCGGCATCGCCGGGCCGGCACTCGCGTTCTGGCTGCGCAGGTACGGTTTCAACCCGACCGTGGTGGAGCGCGCGCCCGCAATCCGCCACGGCGGCTACGCCATCGACGTCCGCGGAGCGGCGGTCGAGGTCGCCGAGCGGATGGGCATCCTGTCGGACCTGCAGGAGGCGCGCACCGGGAATCGCGGCATGACCATCGTCGACAGCGCGCGCCGACCGCTGGTCGAGGTGCGCATGGACGAGCTGATGGGGGCCGAGGGCGGCGACGTCGAGCTCATGCGCGGCACGCTCAGCCGGATCCTCTACGAGCGCACCGACGACACCGAGTACCTGTTGGGCGACTCCATCACCGCCATCGAGCAGCACACCGACGCGGTCCGTGTGACGTTCGAGCACCACTCGCCGCGCGAATTCGACCTCGTGGTCGGCGCCGACGGGATGCACTCCACCGTCCGGCAGCTGGCGTTCGGCCCGGAAACCGGCTTCCGCCGCTACCTCGGCTACCACATCTCGATCTTCAGCGTCGACAACTTCCTTGGCCTGGACCGCTGGACCGAGGTCTACAACGCGCCGGGCAGGCTGGCCGGGCTGTACCGGGCGCGCACCGACACCGGCGCGAAGGCGATCCTCGGATTCAAATCACCGGAACTGCGCTTCGACCCCCGCGACCCGCGGACCCAGATCGCCTTGCTGGACAAGGCCTTCACCGACGGCTGGGAGGTGCCCAGGCTGCTCGAAGAGGCCCGCCGGGCACCAGACTTCTACTTCGACTCGATCTCCCAGATCCACCTCGACGACTGGGCACGAGGCCGGGTGGTGCTGCTCGGCGACGCGGGCTACTGCCCGTCGCCGCTGTCGGGCCAGGGCTCCAGCCTCGCGCTGGTCGGCGCCTACGTGCTGGCAGGCGAACTGCTCGCCGCCGACGGCGACCACCAGACCGCGTTCCGCCGCTACGAGGCGGAAATGCGCAACTTCGTGACGCAGAACCAGGGCGTGGCGACGGACGGGGCGAAGGCGCTGATCCCGAAGACGGCCACCGGCCTGTGGCTGCGCAACCAGATGTTCCGCCTGATGCGCCACTTCCCGCAGCTGAACGGCATGTCCAAGGGAATCCAGAACGCAGCCAACGCGATCGACCTCCGCGACTACGCACCGGCCGCATGAGCAGCGACATCTACCGAAGCGCCCGGGGACGAGACGCCATTGCGCAGTGGTGCACCGAACGGCTCGACGCATGGCCGGTGCCGCACCAACGCCTGATGATCACCGCCAATGGCGCCGCCACCCACGCGGTCGTGGCCGGCGGGGGTTCACGAACCGTGGTGTTCGTGCCCGGGACGAACTTCAACGCGGCCAGCTGCCTGCCGCTGGCCACCGCGCTGGCCGCGCGGTCCCGGATGGTGCTGCCGGACGTTCCCGGCCAGCCCGGCCTCAGCAGTGCGGAACGAGCACCTGCGGGACGGCGTCTGGCCTGGTATGGGCGATGGCTGACCGACTTGATCACCCAGACCGCCGAAGGCCCGGCCGTGCTCGTCGGCCACTCCCTGGGCGCGGCGATCGCGCTGTCCAGCGACTTGCCCCTGGTCGTCCGGCAGGTGCTCGCATCGCCCGGAGGTCTGGTGCGGGCGCGAACCGGACCCGGCATCCTCGTTCCAGCTACGTCGTGGCTCCTCCGCCGCAGCCCGGCGGCCAGCGCGCGCCTGCTCGAAACCATGCACGCACCGGAAAACCGCCCGCGCCGGGAACTGGTCGACTGGATGACGCTGATCGCCCGCCACGTCCGGTCGAGCTTGGATCCCGGCCGCGCCGTGGTGGCGGATCGCCGCGTGGACCGCGTGGTCGTCTCCGGGGAGCACGACAGGTACTTCCCAGCTCGCGCACTGGCTCCCGCGCTCCAGCGCTCACTCGGACTGGAGCTCGGCGTGATCCCGTCAGCCGGGCACTTGAGCACCGACGAACAGCCGGACCGGATCGCCGCGCTCGCCACCTCGTGAGTGATCGTTCCGGTTCTTACCGGAACGATCACTCACGAGCAGGTCAACGGGTGGCGGAGATGATGCCGCTGCCGAGGACGAGGTCGCCCGCGGCGTCCGGGCGGTACAGGACGACCGCCTGCCCCGGCGCCACGCCGCGCAGCGGCTGGCGGAGCTGGACGCGGATGCCGTCCTCGCCGGCCTCGGCGACCGCCTCGGCCGTGCCGCCGTGGGCGCGGACCTGGATCACGCACTCCGTCGGCCCGTCCAACGGCCGCTCGGACGGCCAGATCGGCCGCTTCGCGTCGATCTCGGTGACCGACAGCCGATCCGCCGAACCCACCTGGACGGTTCCCGACACCGGCTCCAGCGAGAGCACGTAACGCGGCCGGCCGTCCGCGGCCGGGGCGTCGATGCCGAGCCCCTTGCGCTGGCCGACCGTGAATCCGTGCACTCCGGTGTGCTCGCCGAGCACCGCGCCAGTCTCGGCGTCGACCAGCTTGCCCGGCGTCTGGCCGAGCTTGGTCTCCAGGAACTTCTTGGTGTCGCCGTCCGGGATGAAGCAGATGTCGTGGCTGTCCGGCTTCTTTGCCACCGCCAGGTCCTGCTCGGCGGCCTCCACCCGCACCTCGGACTTCAGCGAGTCGCCGAGCGGGAACATCGAGTGCCGCAGCTGCTCGGCGGTCAGCGAGGCCAGCACGTAGGACTGGTCCTTGCCGTCGTCCCGGCTGCGCCGCAGCTCCGGCACACCGTCCACGATGGACAGCCGGGCGTAGTGGCCGGTGCAGACAGCGTCGAAGCCGAGCGCCATCGCCTTGTCCAGCAGCGCCTCGAACTTGATCTTCTCGTTGCAGGTCAGGCACGGGTTCGGGGTGCGGCCGGCGGCGTACTCGCCGACGAAGGACTCGATGACCTCCTCGGTGAACCGCTCCGCGAAGTCCCACACGTAGAACGGGATGCCCAACAGGTCGGCGGCGCGGCGCGCGTCCCGGGAGTCCTCGATCGTGCAGCACCCGCGGGCGCCGGTGCGCAGCGTGCCGGGCTTCGCCGACAGCGCCAGGTGCACGCCGACCACGTCATGGCCTGCAGCGACCGCTCGGGCGGCGGCGACGGCGGAATCCACGCCGCCGCTCATGGCTGCCAGTACTCGCACGCCTCACACCTCCGTGGCGGCGGTCGTCGACCCCGCCGAAGATCGGCGCAACCCGGCCAGACCGGCGCTACGCGCTCGTTGCACCACCGGCCCGATGGCCCCGGTGAGTGCCTGTACATCGGCCGCGGTCGAGGTGTGCCCCAGCGAGAAGCGCAGCGATCCGCGCGCGGCCTTCGGGTCCGCCCCCATCGCCAGCAGCACGTGGCTGGGCTCCGAAACTCCCGCGGTGCAGGCGGAGCCGGTGGAGCACTCGATCCCCTTGGCATCCAGCAGCATCAGCAGGCTGTCGCCTTCGCAGCCGGGGAACGTGAAATGCGCGTTGCCGGGCAGCCGCGACGGCCCGCCGCCCACGACGTCGTGCCCCGGATCGCCGTTGAGCACCACGTCCGGCACCGCGGCGCGCACTCCGGCGATCAGCTCGTCGCGCAGCTTGGTCAGTTGCGGCGCGTGCGATTCGCGCGCGTCGACCGCCTCGCGCACGGCCGATGCCAAGCCCAGCACACCAGGCGTGTCGAGGGTGCCCGACCGGACCTCGCGCTCCTGGCCGCCGCCGTGCAGCACAGGGGTGCACTTGACGTCCCGCGACAGCAGCAGCACGCCGACGCCGTACGGTCCGCCGACCTTGTGCCCGGTCATGGTCAGCGCCGCGACGCCGGAGGCCGCGAAGTCCACCGGCAGCGTTTCGACGGCCTGCACGGCATCGGTGTGCAGCGGCACCCCGTAGCGGTCGGCGATCGCGGCCAGCTCCGAGATCGCGTTGACGGTGCCGACCTCGTTGTTGGCCCACATGACGGTGGCCACGGCCACGTCATCCGGGTTCTCGGCGAGGGCCGCCTCGAACACCTCCGGGCGCACCCGGCCGTGCGAGTCGGCCGCCAGCCAGGTCACCTCGGCGCCCTCGTGCTCGGCCAGCCACTCGACGGCGTCCAGCACCGCGTGGTGCTCGACGGTCGAGGCCAGCACGCGCCGCCGGGCCGGGTCCGCGGCCCGCCGCGCCCAGAAGATCCCCTTGACCGCCAGGTTGTCGCTCTCGGTGCCGCCCGCGGTGAACAGCACCTCCGACGGCCGAGCGCCCAGCGCATCGGCGATGTCCTCCCGCGACTCCTCCACCGCACGGCGCGCCCGGCGACCCGAGGTGTGCAGGGACGAGGCGTTGCCGATCCTGGTCAACGCCTCAGTCATCGCTGCGACCGCCCCTGGCCGCATCGGTGTCGTGGCTGCGTGGTCGAGGTAAGTCATCGCGCTGTCCAGGGTAATGCAGGGCGAACCCGAGCCCACCTCGCGGTCCGACGGAAGGCGCAGGTCAGGACGTTTGGCCGCGGGCCGAACGGACGAGCAGCAAGGCCCCCAGCACGGCACCCACGACCAGCGCCAGATCCAGCGGCACGACGCCCCTGGTCGGCGCGGTCGCGGTGGCCAGGGCGCCGACCACGACACCGCCGAGGCCCACCAGCGAAGCCTGCCCCAGCATGTCGGAGATCTGCAGCGCCGCCGAGTTGAACCCGCGCTCGCCCTCCGGCGACAGCGCGAGCACCCGCACCGCGGTGCTGGCCACGGCGATGCCCATCCCGATGCCGGCGACGAACCAGAAGGCGAACAGCAACCAGTGCGGTCCCCACGCGGGCAAGGTCAGCGCGAGCCCGGCCAACCCGAAGCCGACCAGCAAGAATCCGGTCGCGACCACGTACTCCCGGCGGAGGTTCCGCTGCCTGCTCTGCCACAGGGCGCCGACGGTCCAGCCGATCGACCCGACGGTCAGCGGCATTCCGGCGGTGGTCGGCGAATAGTGGTGCACCACCGCCAGCGTCAGCGGCACGAAGGCCTGCGCGGTGAAGAACAGTCCGGCGAGCAACCCGCGCGAGAGCACCATCACCGGAAGCCCGGGCCGAGCGAGGAGCGTGCCTTTGGGCAGCAGCAGGCGGATCGACGGCGCTACCACCGCGATCCCAGCCAGGCCCAGGAACAACGACGGCAGCGAAGGGTTCTGCACGGCGAAGTTCAACGCCACCACACCGGCCGCGGCCCCCACTGCCGCCAGCGGCAGCCCGCGCCGCTGCGGCGACGGTTCGCCCGAGCGCGCGCCGAAGCGCCGCACCGTCGGGACCAGCATGACCGTGCCGATGCACACCAGCGGCGCGAGCCCGAGGAACACCCATCGCCAGCTCGCTTGCTCGGTGAGGAATCCCGCGATCACCGGCCCCACCAGCGCGGGCACCACCCACGCCGACGACAGCGCACCGAACGCCGCGGGCCGGTCTTCCTCGGGGAAGACCCTGCCGATCATCACGTAGAGCGCGACGATCAACACCCCGCCGCCGAGCCCCTGCAGCACCCGCGCAACGAGCAGGACCAGGATGTTCGGCGCAGCGGCGGCGACGACCAATCCGACCGCGAACGTCGGCAGCGCGAGCAGCAGTGGAAGCGCGGGCCCACGCCGGTCCGACTGCCTCCCGCCGAGCACCGTGCCGATGGCTGCGGCCGCCAGGAAGACGGTGAACGGCCAGGAATACCAGTGCTGCGCATCGAGCTCGGCGACGATCGTGGGCAAGGCGGTGCCCAACCCCATGGCCTCGAAGGCAACCAGGGTGATGACCAGAATCAGTCCGGCGGTGAAGGTGCGACGTTGGGGATTCCACAGGGCGCTCTGGGACTTCTCAACAGTGGCCACCCCGCAAGCCTGCAACCTGCACCCGGGTCGAGGTCCAGCAATTGTCGCCAAACCGGCGATTTCCACACTCTTTCTGCGTAAGCGGATCAAGACCCGTGCGTGCTTTCGGGTGTCATGGCGCCCGAAAGCACGCACGGGTCTTCAGGCGGCTATGCGCTGCCCGGCGCGATGCCCCGTCTGCACCTGGTGGCCCGGTGCGGAACCGGTGGCCGCGGCGATCGCGTCCTGCGCCTGCCTGGCCAGTTCGCGGCGGTCGGTGCCGACCAGCTCGGGCAGCACCACCAGCTCCACGACCAGGTCCCGCATCCTCGCCACCGCGAGGACCGAGTCGACCAGCGTGGCATCGCCCAGGAACGCGGCCGCGGTGGTCGGGTCCCCGGCGGCGGTCCGGAACCGCAGCGCAACCGGCTGCATCCGCACGCCCGCGTCGACCGCGGCCTGGAAGACGGCGGGCCGGAACCGCCCGGAAGCCCGCCCGCACCAGGTCGTCCCTTCGGGGAAGGCACCGATCACGGCCCCGGCGCGCAACTCGTCGGCGATGGTCCGCACCGCACCGGGCAACGCCGAGAGCCGGTCGCGATCGATGTACACGGTGCCGACCCGCCCGGCGAGCGGCCCCAGGAACGGCCACGACCGGACCTCGACCTTGGCCAGCATCCGCATCGGGCGAAGCGACTGCAGCGCGACGATGTCCAGCCAGGAGACGTGGTTGCTGACAATCAGCGCACCGCCCGGCGGGATCCGCTCCCCGAACACCAGACCGATCCCCAAAGTGCGCAACAACATCCGGAACCACACCGCCAGCGCCCGATCGCGCCACGCCGCCCGCAACACCGACAGCGCCAGCACGAGAAAGCATCCGACCAGCAACAACCCGGCGGTCCCACCCAGCCGCAGCACCGCCCGGGGGAGCCCCACTTCCGCCTGCTTGTCTCGCGGCGGAAGGCAACCCGGCCCGCACGGCGAGGTGGGCATCCACTGGCTCATGCCGAATCGCCCAGGAAGAAGCGCATGTAGCGCTGGTCGGCGCGCTTGAGATCAAGGAGCACGAAGTAGTCGGCCACCCCGAAGTCCGGATCGTGCGCCGGACGGCCGCACACCTGAGCACCAAGCCGCAGGTAGCCCTTGAGCAGCGGCGGCAGCGGCGCGCGCCCGGTGACCTCGAAGGGCTCCCAAGGCCGGTAGGGGTGAACGCGCTGTTCCTCCGGCGCGTAGTGCTTCGCCGACACCGCGTTCCAGACGTGCGAGGCCTGAACGCCTCCGTCGTCCAACGCCACCGACGCGCAGCCGGCGAGCATCGTGTGGCCGTGCAACAGCATGTACCGCGCGATCCCCGTCCACACGAGGCTGACGACGGCGCCGTTGCGGTGATCGGGGTGCACGCACGACCGCCCGGTCTCCACCAGCGAGGGGCGCATCGGGTCGAGCGCGGAGAGGTCGAATTCGGTTTCCGAATACAGCATTCCGGCTGCCTTCGCCCGATCCGGCGGCAGCATCCGGTAGGTCCCGACCACCGCGCCGGAACGGTCGTCCCGGACGATCAGGTGGTCGCAGTGCTCGTCGAAGGAATCCCGGTCCACACCGAACTCGCGACCGGTGACCGTGGCCCCCATCTCCTCGGCGAACACCTGGTAGCGCAGGCGTTGCGCGGCGTGCACTTCATCGGAGTCTCTGGCGACCAGCAGCGAGTAGTGGGCGTCGGCCGCCGCACTCGGTGCGGCGCTGGCCAGCAGCTGCGTCTCGGACATGCCGCAGGTGTATCGCCGCGCGGCGAACGCCCAACACACCAGCCGATGACACGGAGCAGGAACTTTCGGTGAATCCCAGGTGCGGCACCCGGTCATTGCCCCGAACGGTCTCCGGAAACCCCGCCCGAACAGCAGATACTCGACACCGGTTCGCCCGGCCACCCTCGGCGGTGTTGCGATCCCGGCGGCCGAACGAGCCGAACCCGGCGCACCGGCGCCGGGTTCGGCCGAGCACTCGGGAGGCGCTTACGCGCCCGCCTTGCTGACGAGCGGGATCGCGCGCTCGATGATCGACGACGGGCTGGGCTGGGTGGCCATCTCCTCGCTCACCTCGCGTGCCGCCGCGCGGAACGCAGGCTCGGTGAGCAGCCGCTCGGTCATCGCCCGCACCGTGGCAACGTCCACAGTGGCCGGATCGTGCGAGAGCCCCACGCCGCGGTCCACCACCCGCTCCGCGGACATCGGGTTGTCCGCGAAAGCGGGCAGGACCAGCTGCGGAACGCCGTAGTGCAGCGGCGCGGCGGTGGTGCCGGAACCGCCGTGGTGCACCATCAGCGAAGCGGTCGGCAAGAACGTCGACAGCGGCAGGAAACCGGCGGAGTGCACGTTGGCCGGCAGCGTCCCGAGGTCGGCGAGATCCGTCTTGCCAGCGGCCAGGATCACCTCCACGTCCATCCCACCGAGCGCCTCGATCACGGCCGAAAGGTTGCTGGTGCCGCTCATGATCGGCACCACGGTGCCGAGCGTGACGCCGACCCGCGGGCGCTCCGGCCGCCGCAACGCCCACTCGGGAACCACGGCACCGCCGTTGAACGGCACGAACCGCATCGACCACCACGGGGCACCGTCCAGCGGATCCGGCTCGTCCGCGACGAGCCCGCCCATGCTGGGCGCCCGCGGATCGATCCGCGCGATCACCCGCGGCGGGCCGTCGGGAATGCCGAACTTGTCCCGCAGAGCAAGGGTGACGTCGTCATCGTCGTAGAGATTGCGCCCGTTGCGGAACGCCGCATCCCGCGACGACCAGGAAATCCGGTTGCCGACCTCCAGCACCGGAACCCCGAGCGCCGCGGCGGCCAACCGCCCGGCGACGTGATCGGTGGTGTGCACGACGAGGTCCGCGCCGAACGCCCGCCCCGCGTCGATGGTGCCTTCGGTCATGGTCAGGGTGAACAGCCCGAACGGATTGCCCGCCTCAGACACCTTCTCGTAGGCCTCGGACAACCCCGTGGCAGCGGCCACCCGCTCAACCTCGGGCGAGTCGCCCTCCGACGTGATCCCGCGCAACAGCGCATCCCACACGTCGTGCTCCGGGAAAACGTCCACCACGGGAAGCCCGGCCCGCGCAACGACGTCGGGCATTTCGGCAGTAGTGGCGACCAGCACTTCATGCCCGGCAATCCGAGCAGCCCAGATCAACGGGACGATCGGCAACATAAGCCCATAACCGGGCCCAGCAGTGAACAGTATTCGCACGTCCGTCGAGCATGCCACTCCCCACGAACCCCCGCACCCGATTTTCAAACCCCCAAAAGCAAGGGAACCTTCCTGTCACGGACGCCACCAAATGCGAGCAAGGGAACCTTTCTGCCACGGGCGCCACCAAGCGCGAGCAAGGGAACCTTTCTGCCACAGACGCCACCAAATGCGAGCAAGGGAACCTTTCTGCCACAGACGCCACCAAGCGCGAGCAAGGGAACTTTCCTGTCATGCGCCAGTCCCTGGAAAACGGAGCAAGGGAACCTTTCTTCCATTGCCCCGAGCACCACAGCGCGAGCAAGGGAACTTTCCTGTCACCCACCGCCGGACCGACGCGATGACGGCGGCGATTAGATTCCGGGGTATGCAGCGAACGACGGACTGCGTCGACCTCTACACCGACGGCGCATGCAGCGGAAACCCCGGCCCGGGCGGCTGGGGCGTCGTGCTGCGGTACGGCGACCACGAGCGCGAGCTCTACGGCAAGGACGCCGCGACGACGAACAACAAGATGGAGCTCATGGCGGTCATCGAGGGCCTAGCGGCGCTGACCCGGCCGATGCCCGCCGTGCGCGTCTTCACTGACAGCACGTACGTGCTCAAGGGCATCACGCAGTGGATGCATGGCTGGAAGCGCAACGGCTGGCTGACGTCGGCCAAGCAGCCGGTCAAGAACGCCGATCTGTGGCAGCGCTTGGACGCGGAATGCGCGCGCCACGGCGACGTGCAGTGGGAATGGGTCAAGGGGCACAACGGCCACCCGGAGAACGAGCGCGCCGACCGGCTCGCCTGCCAGGGCCGCGACGAGGCTCGCGCGGGCTGACGCGCAGAAGGCGGGTCGCACCTGGGTGCGACCCGCCTCCGCGTCAGATCAGCTCGGGGCTCAGCCCTTGCGCTTGCCGATCTCCTCGGTGAGCTGCGGTGCGACCTTGAACAGGTCGCCCACGACGCCGAAGTCGGCGATCTCGAAGATCGGGGCCTCGGGGTCCTTGTTCACCGCGACGATCGTCTTCGACGTCTGCATACCCGCCCGGTGCTGAATCGCACCAGAAATGCCCAGGGCGACGTACAACTGCGGGGACACCGTCTTACCGGTCTGGCCGACCTGGAACTGGTGCGGGTAATACCCCGAGTCCACCGCCGCACGCGAGGCACCCACCGCAGCACCCAAGCTGTCAGCGAGCTTCTCCACGACATCGAAAGACTCGGCCGAACCGACACCACGACCACCGGAAACCACGATGCTGGCTTCGGTGAGCTCCGGGCGGTCCCCGGCCTCGGCGGGCTGCCGGCCGGTGATCTTCGCACCCGTAGCGGCCGGAACCTCCACGGACTCCACCGCCGCGGCACCCGCAGCCTGCTCGGGCTCGATCGCGCCCGGCAGCACGGTGATCACCGGCGTGCCCTTGGTGACCTTGGCCTTGGCGTCGTAGGTGCCACCGAACAGCGAGTGCGACGCCACGCCCTCACCGTCGAGGTCCACGACCTCCGACAACAGACCCGAACCGATACGGATCGCCAGCCGGCCCGCGATCTCCTTGCCGTCGATCGACGCCGGCACCAGCACCGCCGCCGGGCTCGTGCTCCCCACCAGATTGGCGAGCACGTCGACCTGCGGGGTCACCAGGAACTCCGCGGCCTCCGCGGACTCCGCCGCATACACCTTCGCCGCACCATAAGCGGCCAGCGCATCGGTGAGCTTCCCAGCAGTACCCGGCTCACCGACCACCACCGCCGACGGCTCGCCCAGCCGGCGCGCCGCGGTCAGCAACTCGTGCGTGACCTTCTTGACCTCGCCGTCCACGTGATCGACGAGGACCAGAACCTCAGCCATGAAACCTATGCCTCCTCGAAAAACCTGTGAACGACGTCAGAGCAGCTTCTCGCCGGCCAGGAACTCGGCCACGGCCACGCCGCCCTCGCCCTCGTCGGTGACCTTCACACCACCGGACTTCGGCGGCTTCGGCGCGGACTCCACCACGGCCGATCCGGCACTGGCCAGGCCCACCTCGCCCG
>NZ_JBFAKG010000098.1:0-34970 GCF_040655595.1 Saccharopolyspora sp. NPDC050389 | reverse complement strand
GTCGATTCGGTGAGGTGACCAATGGATGCCATCGCACGCTGGCGTACCTCCAGTCGCAGCAACGGGCAGGGTGGGATGTGCGTTGAGGTAGGCGGTGGACCCGGCATCGTCGGGGTTCGGGACTCGAAGGACCGGGATGGGGCCGTGTTGGTGTTCTCCCGGCGGCGGTGGGGGGCGTTCGTCTCCGGGTTACGGGAGCACCGCTTTTCTTGAGCCGTGGCGGCCGCTTCGGCCTGGTCGCGGGTCGTGAGTGTTTTGGAGTGTCATAGCGCTCCAAAACACTCACGAGGCCCAGCGGAACCTTGCGGTCACTCCGTGGCTATCGCCGCCAGGACGTTGGTTCTGGCCGCTCGGCGGGCCGGCCACATCGCCGCTAGGACCGCGCAGATCGCGATCGCCACCAGGGACACCGCGATCACCGCGGCCGGCATCGTGAAGTCCCACAGGCGTTGGCCGAACATCGCATGCTGCATCACCGCCCCCACCGGGACTCCCACCAGCACCCCGAGCAACGCGCCGAAGATCGACACCACCGTGCTCTCCACCCGGATCGTCCGGCGCACCAGCTGGCGCGTCGCGCCCACCGCGCGGAACACACCGATCTCGCGGGTGCGCTCCGCGACCGAGAGCATCAGCGTGTTGACGACGCCGAACAGCGCTATGACGATCGCGACGCCGAACATGGCGTACATCAGGGCGAAGGCGAACGCCTGCCGGTCGACACCCTCCTTGACCATCGATTCGCGGTCGCCGATGGTCACGTCCGGGCGGTCGCGGAAGGCGTCCTCGATGCTCTGCCGCGCGACGGCGGGATCGGGCCCGGAGACGTACAGCGTCGTGATCTGCTTTCGCAGCGATTCGGGCGCCCTGCCGACGTCCAGGTAGATGCTGGCGCCCAGTTCCGTCGCGTCGTAGACGCCCACCACCCGCTGCGTGACCGAGGTTTTGGCGTCCAGTTGCAGGGTGACCTCGTCGTTCATCCGCAGGCCCAGCATGTCGGCCTGGTTCTGCGAAACGACCACGCCGCGCGAGAGATCCGCGCTGCCCGCCGTCAGTTTCGGCGTGAGCACTGTGCCCAGGGCGGCGGGTTCGATCGCGGAGATCCGCCGCACCGTCTCGCCGCCCGGGTACGTGAGCTTGATGAGCACATCGCGGCTGCCCGCCACCTCGGTGACGCCCGGCAGGCCGGCGGCCTTGTGCAGCTCGGCCGGGGTGAGCGCGGATTCGCCGCCCGCGGCGGACTGCAGGACCGTCGCCCGATCCGGAACGTTCGCGCGGGTCGTCGAGGCGATCAGCTCCGAGAACGTCGAGCTGATCGTCGCGAACGAGCACACCAGCGCCAATCCGATGGTGATCGCCGTCGCCGTGCCCGCAGTGCGCCGCGGATCGCCCGCCACGTTGCGCAGCCCGAGCCGGACGGCGGGACCTGATCGCGCGAAGATCCGCGTGAGCGGGCGCAGCACCACCTCGGCGAGCAGCGGCGCGAGCACGATCACCCCAATCACCCCGACGACCGCGCCCACCAGCGCGACGATCCGCGCGGCGTTCGACGAGCTGGGATCCGCCGTGGCGGTGATCAGGCCTGCGGCGATGAAAAGGCAGCCGAAGCCCAAGAAGTTCCGGCTGCGCCTGACCCCTCGCGGCACGACCGCATCCAGGCGCAGCGCCGCGACGGGTGGCACGGCGGCCGCGCGCCGCGCGGAGCCGTTGGCGGCCAGCACCGTCACCAGCACGGCGACGGCGTAGCCGAGCAGGATGGCGAACGGGCTGACGGTGAACGTGACCTCGCCGTCCGGGCGCATCGCCGAGAGCAGCAGCGGGCCGATCGCCACCCCGGCCAGCGTGCCGATCGTTCCGCCTGCCACTCCGAGCGCGGCGGCTTCGACGACGATTCCAGTCCTGACCTGCCGCTTCCGGGCGCCGACGGCCCGCAGCAGCGCGAACTGGCGGGTCCGCTGGGTCACCAGCACCGCGAAGGTGTTGGCGATGACGAACATGCCGACCAGCAGCACGACCGCCGCGAACGGCAGCATCGTCATCCGGAGGTCCTGCACGTCTTCGGTCGACTCCTCGGCGAGGGCATCGGCCAGGGTGCGGCCGGTCGTCACGTGGTGGTCGTCGGGGACCAGTCCGCGCGCGCCGTCCGCGATCGCCCCGGGATCCGCGCCGGTCAGCTCGACCCGGTGGAAGTGGTCGCCAAGCAGGCTTGCCGCGGTCGCCGAGTCGTAGGCCACGACCGGCACCGCATCCGAAGGACCGTTGAAGTCCATTGTGGACTCCGGGCCGAGTTGGCGGTAGCCGAACAGCGCGGTCACCGTCGCGTCGTCGACCTTCCCGTCGGACAACAGGATTCGCGCCGAATCGCCCACGGCGAGCCCGGCGGTCCGCGCATCCGACGTGTTCAGCGCGACCTGCCCCGGCCCGGTGGGCGGGCGGCCCGCCACCAGCTCGAAGCGCTCGTCGCTGCTCCAGTTCGTGCCAGCCCGGTCCAGAACCGTGCCGGTCTGGACGAGCTTGCCGTCCCGGCCGACGATCCCCGCCCGGCCGACGATCACGCCCTCGGCGCGCGCCACCCCGGGCACCGCGGCCAGCCGGTCCCGGTCCGCGGGCGCGAGCATCGGTTCCTTGCCCGGGCTTTGCACGGAAACGCCGACGTCGTGGCGGATTTCGCGGGCGGCGAGGGTGGCGGCGATGGAATCGCTGACCACCCAGCTCCCGACCGTCGCGGCCACGCCGAGCGCAATGGCGAACAGCGTCATCGCCAGCCGGGCCCGGTGCGCGAGCAGGTCGCGCAGCATGGTCCTCAGCATCAGGCCGCGGTCCTCTCCATCGACTTCATGCGCTCCAGCACGCTGTCGGACGTCGGCGCGGAGATCTCGTCCACGAGCCGACCGTCCTTGAGGAACAGCACGCGGTCGGCGTGCGCGGCGACGCTCGGCTCATGGGTCACCAGCACGACGGCCTGGCCGAGTTCGTCGACGCTGCGGCGCAGGAACCCGAGCAGCTCTGCGGCGGCGACGGAATCCAGGGCGCCGGTCGGCTCGTCAGCGAAGACCACCTCGGGCCGGGTGACCAGGGCCCGCGCGCAGGCCACCCGCTGCTGCTGGCCGCCGGAGAGCTGGCTGGGCCGGTGGTGCAGACGATCCTGCAGGTCCACCGCCTCGACGACCTTCCGCAGCACGTCCCGGTCGGGCTTGCGGCCGGCGAGGTCGAACGGCAGCGTGATGTTCTCCAGCGCGGTGAGCGCGGGCAGCAGGTTGTAGGCCTGGAACACGAAGCCCACGCGGTCCCGGCGGAGCCTGGTCAACGCGTCATCGCGCAGGCCGGTGAGTTCGGTGTCGCCGATCCACACCTGGCCCTCGTCGGGCTCGTCCAGGCCCGCGATGCAGTGCAGCAGGGTCGATTTGCCGGAGCCGGACGGCCCCATGATCGCGGTGAGCTCCCCGTGCCGGAACGCCACGTCGATGCCCGCGAGCGCGGTCACCCGGGAGTCGCCCGAGCCGTAGCGCTTGGCCAGGCCCGACGCCCGGACGGCTGGTTTCGATGTCATGGTCCGGAATCGTGCGCGCCAGGAACGTGCCCGCACGTCACCGAAAAGGCCACGAGCGGCGCTAACTTTAGTTACGCCGGGCCTGAACTTCGGTGGGACGCCGGAGCGCGGTGGTCCGGCTACGGTCGTGGTGTGGCGAAGCGCATGCAGGTCGTGCTGCTGGCGGCGGTGGTCGCGGCGGGAACGTTCGTGCCGGTCAGCGGCGGCCCGATCCCGTACCAGCTGGCGGTTTCCGGCGCGCCGCCGATCTTCGGCATCCTGCTGTCCGCCTTGCTGGCGCTCGCATCTCTGATCTGCGTTCTGCTGCCGCGCACGCCCTGGCCGGCGATCGTGGCCGGGCTGGTGGTCTGGCTGCTGATATCGGCTTGGGTGGCGCTGTGCGTCGGTTCCTACCTCGCCTCCCGCACGATCCCCGAACGGCGGCGGCTGATCGGGTACTTCGCGGTGGCGAGCGCGGCGGTGCTCCTGCCGACCGCCATCGGATTGGCTTTCGGCCGGGCGGGCTTGGCGTTGGGCGACATGCTGGCCGCGCTCGGCGGCGTCGGCTTGTTCGTCACGCTGCCGTTCGTGCTCGGTCTGTGGAACCGGGCTCGCCACGACGTGCTGGAAGGCCTTCGCGAGCGCAGCGCGCAGCTGGAGCGCGAGCAGGCCGCCCGCGCGGAGCAGGCGCGGATGCAGGAGCGGGCGCGGATCGCCCGGGACATGCACGACGTCGTCGCCCACCGGGTGTCGCTGATGGTGCTGCACGCGGGCGCGCTGGAGGTCAACGCCGCGGATCCGGGCACCGCCGCGACTGCGGAGCTCATCCGCACCACCGGCCGGGAAGCCTTGGCGCAGCTCAGGGATTCCATCGGCGTCCTCAAGAGCGCGACCGCGGACACCCGCCTCGGGCCGCAGCCGACGCTGGTGGATCTCGACGGTTTGCTCGACCGGTCCAGGGAAGCCGGAATCCCGGTGCTCCGGCACGACGAAGGAACGCCGCAGCGGTTGCCCATCCTGGTGGAGCAGGCCGCGTACCGCGTCGTGCAGGAGGCGCTCACCAACGTCCACAAGCACGCCGGAACGGCTCGCACCGATGTCGAACTGCGTTATCTGGACTCGGTTTTGGAGGTCGCGGTGATCAACGAAGCGCCACGGGAGCCAGTCGAGCCGCTGCCCGGCAGCGGCATGGGGCTCGTCGGACTGCGGGAACGCGTCGAACTGCTCGACGGCTCGTTCGCGGCCGAACCGCGCGCCGACGGCGGATTCGCGGTGTCCGCCCGATTCCCGCTGGAGGAGCGCGCGTGATCCGGGTCCTGGTGGTCGACGACGAGGCGCTGGTCCGGGCCGGGCTGCGGATGATCCTGGAACCGGCGGCGGACATCGAGGTGGTCGGCGAGGCCGGTGACGGCCGCGAGGCGATCACCGCGGTCGCGAAGCACCGGCCGGACGTGGTGCTGATGGACGTCCGGATGCCGGGCGTGGACGGGCTGACCGCGCTCCGGGAGCTGCGGCGTTCCCCGGACGCGCCCAGGGTGATCATGCTGACCACGTTCGACCTGGACGACTACGTGCACACCGCGCTGCGCAACGGCGCGGCGGGATTCCTGCTCAAGGACACGTCGCCGCGCGACCTGGCCAACGCCGTCCGGATCATCGCCGAAGGCAGCGCCATGCTCACCCCGAGCATCACCAAGCGGCTGATCGACACCTTCGCGGAGCTGGAATCGGCGGGGGCCGTGGAGGCGCGGCGCCGGCTGTCGGCGCTGACCGACCGGGAGGACGCCGTGGTGCGCGCGGTGGCCAAGGGCCTGTCGAACGCCGAGATCGGAGCCGAGCTGGCGATGAGCGAGGGCACGGTGAAGGTCCACGTCAGCCGCGCGCTGGCCAAGCTGAACCTGTCCAACCGGGTTCAGCTCGCCCTCCTGGTCCGCGACGCGGGCCGTTGAACGCTCCGTTCCGGCCGCAAAAAGCCCGTGTGTACTTTGTGCTGCTATCGCGACACAAAGTACACACGGGCCCTGAACTGCGGCGATGCGGCTATTCGGCGAGTTGGGCCTGCCACATCCAGTGCGACTTCTCCAGCTCGGCGGCGATGCCGATCAGCAGGTCCTGGGTGACGAGGTCGGTCTTGTCGGTCTCGTCGATGCGGGCCCGGAGCCGGCGGATCAGCTCCGCCAGCGTCGCCACGATCGCCGCGACCACATCGCGGTCGCTGCGCCAGTCCGACTCGAACTTCGGCACGCCGGAGCCCTCGGCGACGGTCGCGGCACGCCCGTCCGGCGAGATGCCGATGGCGGCGGCGCGCTCGGCGACGTCGTCGGCGAAGCCGCGCGCGGTGGTGACCAGTTCGTCCAGGTGGAGGTGGACGTCGTGGAACAACCGGCCGACGACGTTCCAGTGCGCCTGCTTCGCCACCAGGTGCAGGTCGATCAGGTCCAGCAGCGTGCCTTGCAGCACCTTGCCGGTGATCTCCCGGTCCTGGTCGGCCAGCGGGCTGGAGATCGGGTCCTTCTTAGCGGTCTTCTGGGCCATGAGCTGGGCTACCTCCTCGAACGCGAGCAGACCCCTCGAGGGTCCTGCCTCGGAGGTGCCCGCGCACTTCGGAGCGCCGTGCCCTGCGTGTCCGCGCGGCTTCAGGCGCGGTTGGCGAAGTCGACGACCTGGTGGCCGATGGTGCGCAGGACGTTCGCCACCTTCTCGTCGGCGCACTCGCCGCCGGCCTCGAAGTGCGTTTCGGCCGAGTTCACCGCGCCGCCCAGCGGCGTCGGCCAGCCGCGCAGGGCGTGCACCACCGAGCGGAGCGCCTGCAGCGTCGTGACCGTCGCCTGCCAGCCGTAGGCGATGCCGATGCAGCCCACCGCGCGGCCGTCCAGGTAGGGGCGTTCATCGCCGCGCAGGTCCTCGGCGTAGTCCAGGGCGTTCTTGACCAGCCCGGAGACCGTGCCGTGATAGCCCGGCGAGGCGAGGATGACGCCGTCCGCCGAGCGCAGGGCGTCCACCAGCTCCAGCGCGTTGTCGGTGCGCTCGGTCAGGTGCGGGTCGTAGAACGGCATCGCCAGGCTGCTGCCGGTGATCGCGTGAACCTTGGCCCCGGCTTCGCGCGCCCCGGCGAGCGCGGCGTGCAGCACCCGCTCGGATTGCGAGTCCGGCCGGACCGATCCGCCGATTCCCACCACGGTCACCGTCATGCATTTGATCCTTTCACCCGCCGCCCGCGTCTGTCCCCTCTCCCGCGGGACTGACCGCCACGCTAGAACTTCAAGCACGCTGTAGGTCAAAGCCACCCGACCGTGTCCCGGACCACAGCTACCTGCAGGTAACCTCAGCATCACTTGTCGCCTTCCGGGGAGGTCAACGCCGATGTCGAAGGTCCTCGAACTGGTGCAACCCAGGCTGGAGGCCGCGGTCATCCGCGGTGTTTTCGCGCTCCCCAAGCCCGCGCGACGGCTCCTCGCGGGGCGCGCGATTCGACTGGACGACCAGGAACTCGCGCTCGATGCTCAACTGCTGCTCAAGTTGCAGCGGCTGGCAGGCCAGGAGCAGCTGTCGGCGGCCACGCCCGAAGTCGCCCGCGAGGGGATGCGGCGCTCGACCAAGATCGTCCACGGCGCCCAGGTGCCCGGCGTGGTGGTGGCGGACCGCCGGATCCCGACCGCGGCGGGCGAGCTGGCGGCGCGGCTGTACCGGCCGCGCGAGCTCTCCGAACCGGGGCCGCTGCTGGTCTTCTTCCACGGCGGCGGCTGGGTCATCGGCGACCTGGACAGCCACGACGACCTGTGCCGGTTCCTCGCCAAGCACGCGGGCATCCGGATCCTGTCGGTCGACTACCGGCTCGCGCCGGAATTCCCGTTCCCGGCCGCCCTGGACGACTGCATCGACGCCTACCGGTTCGCCGTCGACAACGCCGCCGAGCTGGGCACCAGCCCCGATTCGGTCGCGGTCGGCGGGGACAGCGCGGGCGGCAACCTGGCCGCCGCGGTCGCCCTGCACGCCACCCGGTCCGGGCCGGCGAAGCCGGTGTTCCAGCTGCTGATCTACCCCGCCGTGGACGCCACCACGCGCCGACGCTCGCGCGAGCTGTTCAGCAACGGCTTCCTGCTCACCGACGGCGACATGGACTGGTTCATGGACCACTACCTGCCCGAGGAGGCCGCCCGCCACGACCCGCGGCTGTCGGTGCTGCTCGCCGAGGACCTCAGCGGGCTGCCGACGGCGCACGTCGTCACGGCGGGCTTCGACCCGCTGCGCGACGAGGGCGAGGAGTACGCGCGGCGGCTGGCGGAGGCCGGGGTGCCGGTGATCGCGCGCCGGTTCCCGGACCTGATCCACGGCTTCGTCAACCTCCGCCCGATCGGCGGCCGGTTCCAGGAGGCGCTGTTCGAGATCGTCGGCACCCTCCGCGCCGGGCTGGAACTCCAGAAGGCCTGATCCGCACGGGGCCGTGAGTGTTTTGGGCTGTCATAGCACCCCAAAACACTCACGAGTCTCCAGCGGCGGCCGATCAGGTTCTTATGCGGCTCATGCGGGAACAGCCGCTATCGCAGCGAAAAGTGCTCACGGTCCGCTCAGAGCGGAGGCGGGGGTAGTGGCGTCGCGGGGTCGGCCAGGTATGCCTTGGTTCGGGCGTGGGACCAGGCCGGGAGCCGCCCCGCGAGGTCGGCGAGGGTCACCGAGCCCAGCGAGCTCCGCCACGCCCGGTCCGCGTCGTACATCACCTGCGCCACCGTGCACGGCCCGGTGCAGCGCTCGGCCGGAATCGCGCAGGCGCCCCGCTGCCGGATCTCGGTGCACACGAACGACGGCGTCGCGCCCTCGATCGCTTCGACGACGTCCAGCACGGTGATCTGCTCCGGCCGGCGCGCCAGCCGGAAGCCACCGCGCGGGCCGGAGGTGGCGATCAGCACTCCCGCCTGCACCAACGACTTCAGGTGCTTGGCGAGGTAGGCCTCCGGCAGGTCGTAGAAGCCGGCCAGGGTCCGGCGCGAGGCCGGGGCGCCGGCCTCGGCGTTCACCAGCGCCAGGGCGCAGTGCAACGCCCATTCCACGCCCTGCGACAGCTTCATGCCCGGCACCCTACTTGGCCGACATCATCGATAACAGATATCCATGATATCTATCTTTGTGGCCAAGCAGCACCGACCTCGGGAGCCGGCATGTCCCTCGCCCATCCGCAGTCACCACCGGTCGACCCGCCAGGAAGGCGCGAGTGGTTCGTCCTGCTCGTGGCGTTGACCGGCACCTTCCTGGCGACGTTCGACCTGTTCGTGGTCAACATCGCCATCCCGGCGGTGCGCGCCGACCTGCGCGCGAGCGACGCCGCCGTGGAACTCGTCGTATCCGGCTACGCGTTCGCCTACGCCGCCGGGCTGGTGACCGGCGGGAGGCTCGGCGACCGGTTCGGCTACCGGCGGGTCTTCGTCCTCGGCATGGCGGCGTTCACCGTCGCCTCGCTGTTGTGCGGGCTGGCCGCCACCCCTGGCCAACTGGTCGCGGCGCGGCTGTTCCAGGGCTTGGCCGCCGCCGCGATGGTGCCGCAGGTGCTGTCGCTGATCACCGTGACCTTCGCGGCGGAGCACCGAGGCCGGGCGACCGCGTGGTTCGGCGCGACGAGCGGCCTCGGCGCGCTGGTCGGGCAGATCGGCGGCGGGCTGCTGTTGGCGGCATCCGGTCTCGGCTGGCGGACGATCTTCCTGGTCAACGTCCCGTTCGGGCTGGTCGCGACGGCCTTGGCGCTGCGCCGCCTACCGGCCGGCGGCGGACGACGAGCTCGGCTCGACCCGATCGGCGCGCTGGCCGTGTCGCTGACGCTGGCCCTGGTGCTGGTGCCGCTGGCGACCGGGCGCGACGCGGGGTGGCCGTGGTGGACCTGGGCGTGCCTGGCGGCCGCGGTGCCCATCGGATTCCTGACGATCCGCGGGCAGCGGACCCTGCTGCGGCGCGGCGGCGAACCGATCATCAACCCGGAGCTGCTCCGGAACCGCCGGTACCTGTTGCTGCTCACCGCGAGCGGCCTCTTCCAGCTGTACTTCGGCGCTTTCATGTTCACCCTGACCCTGCTGGTTCAGAACGGGCTCGGCAGCGAACCGGTGGGCGCGGCGCTGGTCTTCCTGCCGCAGGGCGTGCTGTTCACCGCCGCATCGATGCTGGCGGGCCGGTTCCGGCGCCCGGTGATGCCGATCGGCGGCGGCCTGGTGATCGCCGGGCTGCTGGTGCTCATCGGCCTGCTGGTCGGCACCGGCGGTGAGCTGCCGAGCTGGTGGCTCACCGTGCCGTTGGCACTTCTCGGGCTGGGCAACGGTTTCCTGCTGTCGCCGCTGATCGGCGCCGCGCTCGCGCACGTCCGGGCGGATCAGGCGGGCTCGGCGTCCGGCACCTTGACGACCGCGCAGCAGTTCGCGAACTCGCTTGGGGTGACGTTGATCGGCACGCTGTTCTTCGCCATCGCCGGAACCGACCTGGCCGGCGCGGACATCGCGATGACCACCGCCTGCGCGGTGTACCTGGCGCTGGTCGTTGCCGTGCTGGCACTCATCGGGTCCGCGCCCCGCAATCAGTAGGTCCCCTTGCCCTCAAAACACTCACGGCATTCGGCGGCGGTGACTCGCGTGGTCGCACAGCACAGCACAGCACAGCACAGCACAGGATCGGGATCGCACGGCGCGTTTCCGCAGTCGCGGGGCCGTCAGCGGCCGAGGAGTTCGCGGAGGCGGTTGAGGAGGTCTTCTCGGTTGGCGCAGCCGAGCCGTTGCTTTATGCGGCTCATGTGGTGCTCCACCGTCTTCGCCGAGATGAACAGGCGCTTGCCGACCTGCTTGTAGGTCAGTCCGGCGAGCACCAGCTCCGCGACCTCCTTCTCCCGCTCGCTGAGCAGGTCGGTGTCGCCGCCGCGCACCGCCCGTGGCCGCGGCGGTTTGCCCTGCAGGGCCCGAGCGCATTCCAGCAGCGCGAGCATCGCGCGCCGATCCGTCGTGCGGATCGCCGCCTGTCCGGCCAGCCGCGCGCCGTCCCAGGCCAGCCCGGCCGAGTGCAGGCCGCGCGCCGCCTGCTCCACCTCGTCCTGGTCCACCTGACCTGCGAGGATCCGCAGCCACACGCCGGCGGCTTCGGCCATCGCCGCGGCCAGCGGATTGTGGTGCGCCATGCCGTCCAGGTCCACCGCGAGCTGCCGCGCATCGTCGAGCTCTTCCAGCACGATCGCGGCCTGCAGGCGCTTCCAGGTGAGCATCGACGTCCACAGTGGAGGATTGCTGAGCCGTTCCAGCAGCGCCCGCGCCTCCGCCAGGTAGGGCGCGATCCAGTCCTGGTCGCGCAGCCGCGCCGCGGCGACCACGAGTTCGCCCAGCGGCAGCAGGGCGAACAGGTCCACCGAGTGCTCGGCGACGGCCTGCCTGGCCTGGCCGCGGGCGGCGGCGAGGGCGGCCATGTCGTTGTCCCGGCTCGCGATGCCCGCCTCGATCGCGGTGGCCAGCAGCCGGTCGCGCGCCGCCGGCCCGGTCGCGGCCTGGAGCCTCGCTCGGGCCGTCACCGTGTCGCCGCGCACGAGGGGCAACCATGCCGCCAGCAGCCGGTGCCGGTGGTTCAGCAGCGGGCCACCCGCGCCGGCGCCGATCGCCCTGTCCAGCGTGGACTGCGCGACGTCCAGCTCGCCGCAGTGCAACGCGACCAGGGCGGCGATCGCCGCCGGGCTGTCCGGAACCAGGACGCCGCGCCCCACCGGCTCCGAAAGCGATGCCGATCGCACCAATGTGGACAGTGCCGTCGCGGCCGAGCCGACCACCGATTCCCGCACTCCGGCGGCGAGTTGCGCGGCAGCACCGGTCATCGACGTCGGCGGCCCCGCGTCGTCGGAGGCGTTGAGCAGCTCGTCGGCCTCGCCCAGCCGACCGGCGCCGATCAGGCCCAGCGCGGCGAACGCCCGGTCGCCGGGCCAGCGCAGCCGCCCCACCGACCACCGGCACAGTTCCGCCGAACGCTCCAGCAGCCCGCGGTGCGCCAGGACACTCGCCGCGACCTGCACGCCGAGTTCCTTGTCCGGCACCGCGTCGTCGACGATCACCTGATCCGCCAGCCGCAGCGCCTCGTCGAGATCGCCGGCCACGGCGGCGGCGCGCGCCTGCCGCGCGGCCACCGACACCACCGGAATCCCGGCCGACACCGCCGCGGCGAACAGCGGCCGCGCCAAGCGCGGGGCATCCAGCAGGGCCTCGTCGCCGGCCTTCTCGAACGCCGCGGCCAGGGTCGCTTCCGGCAGCAACGCGATGTCGGCCCCGAGCAGCGGGCTGACCAGCGGCAACACCGAGCCGCCGCGGGCCAGCTGGGTCTCGACGAGGCGACGGGTCACCCGGAGCCGCCGCTCCCACGGCGTCAGCCGCAGCGCCGCCGCCCGGACGATCGGCAGCAGCACGTCGTCGGCGCCGACCAGCCCGCCGGCTCGCACCGCGAGCAGCGCGGAGCCGACCGCCGCCGGTTCGAGGTCGAGCAGCGCGGCGAGCAGATCGGGGTGCGGGGTCGCGCCGATCGCCATCGCCGTCACGCATTCCCAACCGGCTTCGCCGAGCTGGTCCAGGTCGTGCTGGAACTGGTCGAGCGCGCGCGCCGGCAGCTCCGCCGCGCCCGGCTCGGCCACCGCGAGCACCCGGCTCACGTAGCGCGGCACGCCGCCGGTCTGCGCCTGCAGCCAGCCGATCCACTCCGGCGCAACCGTTCCGGCCTGCGCCGCGATCTCGTCGCGCCCGAGCGCCGCGAGCAGCACCGGCGCGCCGAGCTCGCCGATCAGCTCCGCCAGGGCCGCGGGTCGCGGCCCCGGCCGGTACGCGACGAGCAACCGCGCGCCGGGGCGCCGGGCGACCTCGCGGAGCTCGTCGAGCACCGCCTCGTCCAGCCGGTGGGCATCGTCGACCAGCACCGCGCCTTCGGCGGCCCGGTCGAGGGCGTTCGCGCCGAACACCGGGATCCCGGCGTCGTGGTAGGTGCGGGCGAGCTGCTCCAGCAGTGCCGTCTTGCCGTATCCCCCGGCACCTTGTATTCCGGCGACGAGCGACGCGGCCGGATCGGCGGCGATCACCGACCGCAGCCCGGCCGCGTGTCCGTCCGGCAGCAGGGCGGGACGGGATGTCGTCGAGTGGTTCACGCCTGGAGTCCTTGTCATCCGGGTCACTGGCGCATGTGCTGGATCGCGCTGAGGACGCCGCCGAGCGGCGCGTTGTTGGGCAGGAAGTAGGTGAGCAGCAGCCCGCCGATGATCAGCACGGCTGCGACCGACAGTTTAATGATCTTGATCCGCCGCGCCCGGTCCTCGTCCGGCGGCTCCAGCGGCATCGGCTCCACCTCTACCGGCGGGCGCGGCGCGGCCACCGGTTCGGCGTCGTCGTCGAACGACTCCTCGGGGCCCTCGATGCGCATCAGCACGCTGGTCTCGGCCACCGAGCCCTCGTCGGTGTCGGTGGACAGCACCTGCACCGCCGCCAGCGCAGCCCCGCCGGCCGCGGCCAGCTCGGGCGCGACATCGACCTGCGGCGGCAGCTGCAACCGCTCGGCCACCAGCTGCTTCAGCAGCGGCGTGCGCGCGGTGCCGCCCGCCAGCACGACGGAATCGAGATCGTCCGGCGACAGCGTGGCCGACTGCACCGCCTGCAGGATCAGCTCGGGAACCCGCTCCAGGTGCGGCCGGGCGAGCTGCTCGTACCGCGAGCGGGACAACGCGAACTCCGTGCGCATACCAGGCAATTCCACTCGCAGCTGCACGCCCGGCTGGTGCGACAGCGCCTCCTTCGCCCGGACGCACTCCGCCCGCAGGTGCGCGAGGGCGGCCCGCTGGTTGAGATCGGCGAGGTCCAGCGCGTCCAGCCGCTCGCCGAACTCGGCGCGCACGGCGGCGAAGATCTCGTCGTCCAGGTCCTGGCCGCTGGGATGGTCGGCGTTCAGCGGCGACCCGACCACCTCGAACCCGCGCTCGCGCCGCCGCAACACCGTCGCGTCGAAGCTGCTGCCGCCGACGTTGGCGATCACGACCGGATCGTGCTCGGCGACCTGCTGCTTGGCCGCGTAGTCCAGAGCGACGGCCATCGGCTCGGCCACCATCGTCACGTCGGTCAGCCCGAGCTGGGCCAGTGCCTGGTGGACGAGCCGGGTGCGGTGCGGGCCCCAGGTGGCGCTGTGCGCGATGGCGATGTGCTCGGCGGGATGCCCCTGCCGGCTCGCGACCGCGTCGGCGACCCACTCGATCATGGTCGCGACCAGCCGCTGCGCCGGGATGAACTCGCTGCCCACCAGCAGCGGCAGGTCGTCGCCGAGCCGCCCGGTGAAGCCGCGGGCGACCCATTCGTGGTGGGTGATCTCCTGCCGTTGGGCGGCTTCACCGGCCACGAACGAGCCGTCCTGCACCTTGCACAGCACCGTCGGCACCACCGGACCGGCCGCCAGCGGCACCGGCACGGCCGCCGACCACCGGCCGCCGTTTCGGCGGGCGATGGCGGCCGTGGTCGCCGTCGCGCCTAGGTGAATGCCCAGGACGTAAGGCATGCAATCCCTTCGTGTTACCGAATCGGCCACCATCGGGCGATGCCCGCGTGGCGCCGGGTGGACACAATTTAGCGCGTACTCGGTTACTCACAGGTGTCGGATGCCCCAACCTACCCCCCAATGGGTCACCTACTGGATCCCCTAATAGAGGTTCAAATAACTAGGAGTCGTACCCGATGGCTAGGGGGCCCCGTCGCCCTAACGTGATCAACAGGAGTGAGGGACCGCACGACCTCACTCGGACACCCAGCCGAGTAACCGCTGAGCATCGGGAGGCCCAACGATGGTGAACCCTCAGCACGCGACCGGTCGGGCCGAGTCCTCCACTCCCGACCCCGGGACGCACTCCACCACCGGCCCGTCGGACGAGCCGACGCTGTACGAGTTCCTCACGCGCCTCGTCAGCGACCCGGCAGCCCGATCGGCCTTCGACTCTGATCCACAAGCCACGCTGGATCAGGCCGGCCTCGGGGGCATGACCGCGACGGACGTACTGCAAGCCACGTCACTGGTCCTCGACTACGCGCCGGTCGAGGTCGTGACCGAGTACGACCGCTCACTCCAGAGCAGCGTCGAGAAGTTCGCTGCGAGCACCCAGCACGTCGCGATCAACCAACTGCATCCCGCACATCCGAACGAGCAGGAAGATCTGAGCATGCTGAAGAACCCCGCCCCCGCCGACTTCGGCAAGGACAGCGACGTCGACGCCACCCTGCCGGCTCCGTCCGTCCCGGCCGTCCCCGCGACCCCGGCCGGCGACAACGTCGACATCGACGTGCGCCACAACGACACGGACTCGCACAACTTCATCAGCATCCACGACATCGCCAGCGGCAACGACATCGCCAACGGCAACATCGTCGGCAGCGTCGTGGGCAACACCGTCGGCCAGGTCGGCGACAGCCTCGCCCTGGGCGACGTCACCAACGTGGTGGGCAACACCGTCAGCGAGGTCAACCAGACCGCGACGCACGTCTTCGACACCAGCGTCGACCTGACCGCGGGTGCCGCCACCGTCGTGCACGGCGACGTCACCAACGTGGTCGACAACTCGACCAACATCGACGTCCTCAACGTCGTGAACGAGGCCCCGGTCGTCGGCGACATCGCCAACAACGTCACCAACGTGCTGGGCGACGTGACCACCAACGTGAGCAACGGCGACCTCACCTCGGTCGTCACCGAGGCCCCGGTCGTGGGCAACGTGGTCGGCGACGTCACCTCGGTCGCCACCAACATCCCGGTCGCCGGTGACCTGGTCGGCAACGTCGCCGGTGGCGACATCACCAACGTGACCGACAACGTGACCGGCGTCGTGGGCGACGTCCCGGTCGTCGGCGGTGTGGTCGACGGTGTGGTCGGTGGCGTCGCCGGTGGCGACGTCCACGCCCTCCCGGTCGACGACGTGACCTCCGCCCTGCCGGTCGGCGACGTGACCTCCGCCCTGCCGGTCGGCGACGTCGCCTCCGCCCTGCCGGCCCCGAGCGACCTGCCGGTCGTCGGTGACCTCGCCGGTGGTGCCGTGGAGGGCGTGACCAGCGCCCTGCCGCTGGACGGCCTGCTCTGAACGCAGTGAGCAACTGAATGCCGGGATCCGCGGAATCGCGGATCCCGGCATTCTTCGCCTTTCGCCCGGAAAATTTGCCTTTTTGGCACTCCTAGTGCACGCCTGGGATGTGAGTTCAGCCGTTTGGGTTTCTCTATTCGCCGCGGCACGCCACAATCGACGCCGTGATCGAGACGGCGTTGGTGGAACTGATCGATCGCGCGACTGCGGAATGTGCCGAGCAGCAACGCGCTGATCTGCACGGCAGGCTGCGGCAGATCCGCACCCGCGTGCTCGACCCGACGCAGCTCGTGCTGGTCGTCGGCGAGTCGAAGCAGGGCAAGAGCGCCCTGGTCAACGCGATCGTGAACGCGCCGGTGTGTGCCTCCGGCGACGACGTCACCACCGTCGTGCCCAGCCTCGTCCGGTACGCCGACGAACCGTCCGCCCTGCTCATCGAGCACGAGTCGGCGCACGGCCCGGCCGCCCTGGATCGCGTGCCGGTGCCCATAGAACAGGTCGGCGAGCAGCTGGAACGCGCCCTCGCGCTCGGCCGCCCGGTCACCCGCGGCGAGATCGGCATCCCGCGCGCCGTGCTGCAGAACGGCCTCGCGCTGATGGACACGCCCGGCGTCGGCAGCGTTTCCTCGTCGCTGACCGCCACCACGCTCTCCGTCGTCGCCGAGGCCGACGCGCTCCTGATGGTCTCCGACGCCACCCAGGAACTGACCACCAACGAGCTGGCGTTCCTCAAGCAGGCCACCGCGCTGTGCCCGAACGTCGCGCTGGTGCTGCCGAAGATCGACCGCACGCCGCACTGGCGAAAAGTCCTCGAAGTCAACCGGAAACACCTGGACAACGCCGGTATAGCGGCCAAGATCTTCCCGGTTTCGGCCAACATCCGGATGCGCGCGATGCAGGCCAAGGACACCAACCTCAACGCCGAATCCGGATTCCCGCCGCTGCTGGAGTTCCTCAAGGAGATGGCGGGCAAGCACGACAACATGACCCGGCGCCTGGTGGCGCACAACGTCTCCGAGGCGCTGACCCAGGTCAACGACGCGCTGCGCGCCGAGCTCGCGTCGCAGAACCCGCGCACCGCCGCCGAAACGCTGGTCGAGCTGGAAAACGCGCAGCGCCGCGCCGAAGATCTCCGGCGCGTCTCCGCCCGCTGGCAGAAGGCGCTCAACGACGGCATTTCCGAGCTGTACACCGACATCGAGTTCGACTTCCGGGAACGCAGCTGGGCGGTGCTGCACCAGGTCAACGAGGCCTTCGAGACCGCGGACCCGCTGGAGGTCTGGGACGAGTTCCTCGACTGGCTCGCGGCGCGGCTCACCGACGCGATCGTCGAATCCTTCGAGTGGCTGGAACTTCGCCAGGCCCAGATCTCCGAGCAGGTCGCCCACGAGATGCTCGCCGAGCACGGCGGCGACCTCCCCGCCCTGGAGCGGGTCCAGCAGCCGGAACCGCTGGACGATGTTCCCGAGCCGAAGCTGCCGCCCGGCTCCGAGTACAAGCGCTTCGACCAGTTCCTCACCGGTCTCCGCGGGTCCTACGGCGGCGTGCTGATGTTCGGCCTGATCACCTCGGCGTTCCTGCCGCTGATCAACGTGGTGTCGATCTCGGCGGGCGTGCTGCTGGGCCTCAAGAGCCTCGGCGAGGACAAGGACCTGCGGCTGCGCCGCCGCCAGGCCGAGGCCAAGGCCGCCGTGCAGCGCTACGTCGAGCAGATCATCTTCCACGTCAACAAGGAGTCCAAGGACGCCATCCGCGGCGTCCACCGGGGTCTGCACACGCACTACATGCAGATCACCGAAGATGCCCAGATGGAGATCAGCCGGGCCATCCAGGAGATCAAGCGATCCGCGGAGCGCAGCGCGGTCGACCGCGACCAGCGCGCCCGGGAGATCCGGCAGAAGCTGGAAGAACTCGCGGTGCTGCAGCGGCGCGCGACGATGCTGACGCAGAACCGGATCACCGCGGCATGAGTGGCGATCCCCTGCTGGAACGCGCCCGGGCGCTGCTGATCCGCACCATGACCTTCTACCGGGACGATCCGCGCACCTCGACGTGGCTGCGCGGCCGGCTGGAAAGGCTCGACCAGCCGCTGCGCATCGCCGTCGGCGGGCGGGTGAAGGCGGGCAAGTCCACGCTGATCAACGCGCTGGTCGGCGCGGAGCTCGCGCCCACCGACGCCGAGGAACGCACCCAGGTCAACACCTTCTACCAGTACGGGCCGGAACCGAAGATCCTCGTGCACACCCCGCACGGCGCGGTCCAGAACGTGCCGGTGACCACTTTGGACACCGGCACCATCCGCGACCTGCAGCACTGGCGGCCGGACGAGGTGTCCCGGCTGGTGATCGAGTCGCCGACGCCCGGGCTACAGGCGATCACGCTGATCGAGACGCCGGGCGTCGCGTCCGCGGCGGTGCAGGAGACCGGCCGGTCCGCGCTCGCGCAGATCCTGTCCGAGGCCGACGCGGTGCTGTACCTGACGCGGTATCCGCGGCAGACCGACCTGCAGTTCCTCCAGTCGGTCAACGAACTGCAGACGGCCCGGTGCGTGCCGATCAACACGATCGTCGCGTTCTCGCGCGCCGACGAGACGGGCAGCGGCGGCCCGGCGGCGCTGGAAGCCGCCGAGCGGATCGCCGAGCGCTATCGCAACGACCCCACGCTGCGGTCGTTCGCGCAGCACCTCATCCCGGTGATCGGGCTGCTCGGCCAGGCCGTGGCGACGATGACAGACGAAGACTTCATGGCGCTGAGCAACGTGTCCCGGCTTCCCCAGCACGACCAGGACGCGCTGCTGCTGTCGGCGGACCGGTTCATCAACAGCACCATGGAATCGACGCCGGGACCCGCCCGGCAGCGCCTCCTCGAACGGTTCGGCCACTTCGGCGTCGAGCGGGCGTTGACGCTGATCCGCAGCGGCGTGACGGAGCGGACGAAGCTGCAGTCCGCGCTGCTCGACGAGAGCGGCCTGAACCTGCTGCAGGAGACCGTGCACCAGCAGTTCGTGGAGCGGCAGGATGCGCTGCGGGCGCGGTCGGCGTTGCTGGCCGTCGACATGGTGCTGCGCGCGAATCCCCGGCCCGGGGTGCAGCAGTTGCGCGGCGAGTTCGAGCGGCTGCTGGCCAACGCGCACGAGTGGAACGAGCTGCGGTTGCTGTCGGCGCTGGATTCCGGGCAGGTGCGGTTCGCCCGGCCGCTCCAGGCGGAAGCGAAGCGGCTGCTGGGAGCGTTCGGCAACGCGCCGCACGCACGGCTCGGCCGGGACGAGACGGCCCTGGCGGTGGATCTGGCCGACGAAGCGGCCGCGGCGCTGTCGAGATGGCGGGAGCAGGCGGTGAACCCGCTGCACGACCGGCCGCACCGCGAAGCGGTCCGCACGGTCCTGCGCAGCTGCGAACGCCTGATAGTCCACCAAGCCCACGGCCCGCAGCAGCCGCAAAGCCCCCAGCAGCAGCCGCAACCCTCCCAGCAGCCGCAAACCCCGCAGCACCAGCAGAATCCGCAACGTCAGCACGCCGCCCGTGGTCAGCACGGTTCTTCCGGTCAGCACGGTTCTTCCGGTCAGCAAGGCTCCCCTGGCGCGCACGGCACTTCGGCACAGCGCGGCGCTCACTCCCAGCCGGGACCCCAGCGCCAACAGCAAGGACAGCCGCAGCGGCACCACCCACAAGCCGCCCAGCCCCAGAACGCCCCGGGAGCTCACGCCCGCGACTGACCTCAGTCCACTGTGGATTATCCTCTCCCTCGAAACCGGAAGCGACAGGACAATCTGCCGCGAATCCTTCGGTTTTCAGGGCGTGCCGAACCAGGTGGAGAGCGCTTGTCGCAGCGTGAGCGCGGCGGTGTCGGTCGGTTCGTCGATGGTTGCGGCCCAGGCGATGTGGGCGTCCGGGCGGATCAGCAGCGCATCGGCTGACCGGTTATCGGTTTTGGCGGTGCGGATGTCGATGCGCTGCTGCCAGTCTCCGGCGGCCTCGTGGAGGTCCGGGCGGCTGGCGAGATCGATGAGGATCGGCCGTGCGGTGTGCATGAGTTCCGCAACGCTGGTTGTGCCCTGGTCGGCGTGCAGGGTCAGGTCGGGCGCGAAGGTGCCGGTCAAAGCGTGTTGGCTGGGGTTGGGCAGCGGGTATCGGATGTCGGTGCCGGCGAGAAGGGCTCCCATGCGGCGCAATGGCTGCTCGTCGACGAGCAGTTCCAGGAAGACCTCCCGGAGCGCTTCGGCGGCTGGGTCGTGTTCGCGCCGCAACGCCACCTGAGCTTGGGTGTGGAGCAGCGTGCGCGCGCCGGCGAACTGGCGCTCGTGGTGATACGTGTCCAGCAGGCCGGCCGGCGCCCAGCCGTGGATGTCGGCGGCCAGCTTCCAGGCGAGGTTGACCGAGTCGAGCAGGCAGGCATTGAGTCCCACGCCGGTGGCGGGAAACAGGTGGGCCGCGTCGCCGGCCAGCAGGATCCGCCCGTCGCGGTACCGTTCGGCCTGCCGAGCCTGGAACTGGTAGCGCGACAGTCGAATCGGTTCTCCCAAGGGCAGATCAGCGCCGAGCACGCGGCGGATGCTGTCCTGGAGTTCGGTCAGGGTCATCGGTGCGTCATCGTCGGGTTCGGTGGACTCGTCTTCGGTGGTGGAGACGAGCAGAACCTCGGGGGTGAGGTACCCGACCCCGAAGACGCCGCGGTCGGTTCGGGTGAAGGAACCCGCGCGGATCCTGCCCAGCCCGGGAACGTCGAGGTCGCCGTTGTCGAACCGGGTCACCGAATCCGGCACGGTGACCTGGCCGAGCCGGTTGACCTCTGGATATGTGGTGCCGGGGAACGGAATGCCGGCCATGTCGCGGACCCGGCTGCGCCCACCGTCGCAGCCCACCACGTATCGGGCGGTCACCTGGTACGGCCCGTCCGGGCCGCGCACGTCCGCGGTCACCGCGGCGTCGTCCTGGCTCACCCCGACCAGCTCGTGTCCGCGGCGCATGTCGGCGCCGAGTTCGGCGGCGCGTTCGCCGAGCAGGCGCTCGAGTTGCGGTTGCGGGAGCGTCAGCCCCCGCAGCGGCGGATCTGCCAGGTTCGAGAAGTCCAGGTGCACATCGCCGAACGGGTACCGGGGAGCCGGGTGGCTCGGGCCGGGACTGGCCGCTTCGAACCGGTCCAGCAGGCCTCGGTAGCGCAGCAGTTCCAGGATCTGCCCGCCGAGACCGTTGGCCTTCGGGGTCTCTCGGAGCCGCGGCTGCCGCTCCAGCACCAGCGGCCGAACTCCGGCCAGGCGCAGTTCACCGGCCAGCATCAGGCCCGTCGGGCCGGCGCCCACGATGATCACGTCGGTGTCCATCACCGGCCACTCCCCGCGCAGCCCCTCGTCGCGGCCACGCGCGACCCGGTCGTCGACAACACACGCACTTTCGCCACTCCTATATCCGCAGGTTCTGGCCTCGGCGGAGGATTCTGCGGCACAACCCGGGTCTTGCCGCAAGCCCCCATGTGCGCTATAAGTTGAGAATGGAAGGGAGTAGCGACTCTCCTTTTCCCATTATCGTCCGATGTGGACGGACAGGCTCCTCGTGAAACGCCGGTGCGCCGCGTACGCCGATACCGGCGGCCCGGGAGGATCTCCCATACGCCTCTGGATTCAGCCGCGGAACGAGAAGTTTTCACCAACGCCGCTGGTCTGCGGTGATCGCACCACCCGGCTGGGCACCATCCCGGAAGTGGGCTGACCGTCGCCGATAGGTGCATTCAGGAGTGCCGCCGAGCGCGCGAGCCCAGAGTCCGGCACGCCCTTTGCCGCTTACCGGCCGACATTGCGCCGACCCCGCGCCGCGGCCTGGATGGACGAAGACCCGGGAGTCGAGGGCTCCCGGGTCCTCGCTCGTGGTGGTTACCGCAGTCAGCGGCGGCGGGCCGACTTCGTCGGCCTTGACCTCGTCGGCGATCTTGTCGCCGGTGCGACCCAGCGGCTCGCGGCGCGCTTGCCGTGGGTCGTGACGAGTTCCAGTATGCCACCATAAAACTGGAATTAGTCAAGAAAATAGGCCCTTGGTGTTCGGACTCACCTGATGGACAGAGCCCGCACGTCCTGCTCAGGCCCTGCCGGCGCTCGGAGCACTAGGTCGCGCAGCGTCGCGTGCAGCCGTCGCGCAAGCCGAATCTTCGCCCCGGTCGGATCACTCGTGAACCCGATTCAGGTCCCGTGCGGAGAGTCGTTGGCGGCGGAGATACCCGTCATGCCGAAGTCATGATCGTTCCTCGTCGGGGTGGCCGGGATCCTCTGGCACGGTCGCCGAGGATCGGCAGTCGGGGCAGTAGCCCCAGAACACGACTTCCGCTTCGTCCACCTCGTAGCCCGACGTGGACGACGGCGCCAGGCACGGGGCCGCGCCGTGGACGCAGTCCACGTCCTCGGTCCGGCCGCAACTGCGGCACACCAGGTGGTGGTGGTTGTCGGCGGTCCGGGTTTCGAAGCGCGCCGGGTGACCGGCGGGCTCGATCCGTCGCAACAGCCCGACGTTGCCGCAGGCGTTGAGCACGTCGTACACGGCCTGCGTGGACACCGAACCCAGCTGCCGACGCACCGCGGCCGCCACCTGGTCGGCCGTCGCGTGCGGGTGGCCGGCCAGCCACCGCAGCACGGCGAGTCGTGGCTTGGTGACCCGCAGTCCGGCGGCGCGCAGCCGCTCGCGCGGGTCGTCCGCGCTGGTGACGTGGTTGCCATTGGCCGCGCTGAGGGTCATAGCGAGGCCCAGTATGCCATCGAAAAATTGGTATGAACCAACGAGAAGCCCGATTGCCGCACCGGATTGCTGCACTCAGCTCACCAGCTGCGACCGCTTGGCCCAACCGCTCGAGCGCCTGACTGGCGTCGGTTCAGAGCTCGAAGTCGCGGAGCGTCGCGTGCAGCTGCTCGACCAGCGGTCGGCGGCGGGCCATCTCCCGGGCCGCCGCCGTTTCCGGCGAGACCTTGCCCTCCGGCGTCACCAGCTCGGCGGCGCGCTCCAGCGAATCGAACTCGCCAAGCGCCCGCCACCCCAGCAGCACCGCGCCGAGCCCGGAACCGCCGCTGCCCTCGGCCAGCTCCAGGTCGATGTCGAGCGCCGCGGCGATGGCATCGGCCCACAACGCGCTGCGGAAGCCGCCGCCGGTGGCGCGCACCGCACGCACCTCCGCTCCGGAATCGACCACCGCGTCCCGCACCAGCGCGAGCTGCTGCGCTACGCCCTCGACCACGGCACGCGTCATCTCGGCGCGACCGTGCGAGTGCCGCAGCCCCACGAACGAGCCGGTCAGGCCCGGCTCCCACCACGGGGCCCGCTCGCCGAGCAGGTACGGCAGGGCCATCAACCCGTTCGCCCCCGCCGGCACCGCGGCGGCCTCGCCGAGCAGGTCCGCGACGTCGACTCCGAAGGTCTCCGAGGCCCACTGGGCGACCACCGCGCCGTTGCTCACGGCACCGCCGATCACCCAGAGCCCGTCGCCCATCGCGTAGCTGAACGTCCGGCACCGGTCGTCGACGCCCGGCCGATCGCGCGTCACCCGCAGCGCCCCGCTGGTGCCGAGCGACAGCGCGGCGACACCGGGGCTGACCGCCCCGACGCCGAGGTTCGCCAGCGGGCCGTCCCCGCCGCCGAGCACCACCGGCAGCCCTTCCGGCAGGCCAACAGCCTTGGCCACCTGCGGTTTCAGCGGCATCGTGTCGGTCGGAGCGTGGATCTCCGGCAACTGGTCGGCGCGGACGCCCGCGACCTCCAGCGCCGGCTCGTGCCACCGCAGCGTCGTCATGTCCTGCAGGCCGCTGCCCGAGCTCAGCGAGTACTCGGTGACGAACTCGCCCACGAAGCCGGCGGCGACGAAGTCCTTCAGCGCGCACCACCGCACCACGTCACGCGTCAGGTCGGGGCGACTTCCGGTCAACCACGCCAGCTTCACCATGACCGACTGGGTGTGCACCGGAGTCCCGGTGGCCCGGTGCAGGGCCGACGCGGTGTCCCAGTCGGACCGCAGCCGCGCCGCGACCTCTGCCGCCTGGGTGTCGGCCCAGTTGAACGACGGCGTGGCCGGTTCGCCGGCCGAGTCGAGCCCGACGACCGTGTGCATCGAGGTGCTGAACGACAACGCCGCGACCGGGTGGCCGTGCTCCTTCGCCCAGGCCACGCACTCGGCCAGCGCCTCGATCGCCGCGTCCCGGACCTGGACGGCGTCCTGCGTCGCCTCCCCGGGCTCCTCGGTGCGCAGCGGATACCCGCGCTCGGTCTGGTGCAGCACGCGAGCGTCGCTGCCCGCCGCGACGACCTTCGTCGCGGTGGTACCGAGATCGATTCCGAGGACGACCGGAGCATGACTCATGCCCCCAACCTAACCGCCGAATGCCGCCATCTGGCGGCTCAGGTCGCGGCCCCGCGCGGACGCAAACCGAGCGAATCGAGCCCGATACGCACAGCCACCGATCGGCACTCCGTCCGGCAAGTTCGCAGTGGCGCGACTTGTCCTCCGGCAGCGCCATGAATTCGTCCAGGGTCAACAGGTGATCGGGCCAGGAGATGATGTTCATGGGTCCACTGTGGCGGGCGCCGTTTCCGGTGTTCAAGGAGAATTAGGCGCAAACACACGTTCGAATGAACCGATATCACAAAAGGGCGCCCTCTCCCGTTTACCAGGAGGAAGGCGCCCTTTTCGAGCCCGTGGGGCTTACTTCGCGAGGGTTTCGGCGATCTCGTAGGTGTTGAGCGCCGCGCCCTTGCGGAGGTTGTCTCCGCAGACGAAGAAGTCCAGCGTGTTCGGGAAGTCCAGCGCCTGCCGGACCCGGCCCACGTACGTCGGGTCACCGCCGACCACGCCGGCCGGCGTCGGGAACACGCCGTTGTCGTGGTCGTCCTGCAGGACGATCGTCGGCTGCGCCTCGAACACGCGGTGCGCCTGCTCGATGGTCACCTCGCGCTCGAAGGTCGCGTGCACCGCCAGCGAGTGCGTGGTCACCACCGGCACCCGCACGCAGGTCGCGGAGACCTTCAGGTCCGAGATGCCGAGGATCTTGCGGGACTCGTTGCGGACCTTCAGCTCCTCGGAGGTCCAGCCGTCGTCCTTGCGCGAACCGGCCCACGGCACCACGTTGAGCGCCAGCGGAGCCTTGAACGGCGTCTCCTCCGGCAGCCCGGCCGCGGCCAGCGCCTCGGCGACGTCGCCGGCCCGCTGGCCGACGCCCTTGCCCGCCACCGCCGCGATCTCCGCGTACAGCCGGTCGATGCCTTCCTGACCAGCACCGGAAGCGGCCTGGTAGGACGAGACGACCAGCTCGCGGAGGCCGAACTCGCGGTGCAGCGCGCCCAGCGCGGCCATCATCGACAGCGTCGTGCAGTTGGGGTTCGCGATGATCCCCTTCGGGCGCTCGTGCACCTTCTCGGCGTTGACCTCGGGCACCACCAGCGGCACGTCGGGATCCATCCGGAACGCGCCCGAGTTGTCCACCGCGACGGCGCCGCGCTCGGCGGCCACCGGCGCCCACTGCGCGGATACCTCGTCCGGCACGTCGAACAGCGCGATGTCCACACCGTCGAACGCCTCCGGCGCGAGCTCCACGACGGTGAGCTCCTGGCCGCGCACGGTGATCTTCTTGCCCGCGGACCGGGCCGAGGCGATCAGCCGGATCTCGCCCCACGGCACCGACTCGCGGTTGTTGATGATGTCGATCATGACGGTGCCGACCGCGCCGGTGGCACCCACGATTGCCAGCGTCGGAGCCATCAGCGACCACTCCCCGCGTAAACCACGGCTTCTTCGTCGCTACCGAGCTCGAACGCGTCGTGCAGCGCGCGCACCGCGTCGTCGAGCTGGGTGTCGCGGATCAGCACCGAGATCCGGATCTCCGAGGTGTTGATGATGTCGATGTTCACCCCGGCGTTGGACAGCGCCTCGCAGAACGTCGCGGTGACGCCCGGGTGCGACCGCATCCCGGCGCCGACCAGCGAGACCTTGCCGACCTGGTCGTCGTAGACGACCTGCTCGAAGCCGACCTCGTTCTTGATCTTCTCCAGCTCGGTGACGGCCACCTCGCCGTTGCTGCGCGCCACCGTGAAGGTGATGTCGGTCAGCCCGGAAGCGGTGCTGGAGACGTTCTGCAGCACCATGTCGATGTCGATCTCGGCGTCGGCGACCACGCGGAAGATCCGCCCCGCGACACCCGGGTTGTCGGGCACACCGCGCACGGTGACCTTCGCCTCCGACCGGTCGTGCGAGACGCCGGTGATCATCGCCTGTTCCACGGAAAGATCCTCCACTGAGCCGGACACGATCGTTCCGGGCTTGGGTGAGTAGGAAGAGCGGACGTGCAACGGCACGCCGTAGCGGCGGGCGTACTCGACGGCGCGCAGGTGCAGCACCTTCGCGCCGGTCGCCGCCATCTCCAGCATCTCCTCGTAGGTGATGCGCTCGAGGTGCTTGGCGTTGGGCACGATGCGCGGATCGGCCGTGTACACGCCGTCGACGTCGGTGTAGATCTCGCACACGTCGGCGTTCATCGCGGCGGCCACCGCGACCGACGTGGTGTCCGAGCCGCCGCGGCCGAGAGTCGTGATGTCCTTGGTGTCCTGGGAGACGCCCTGGAAGCCGGCGACCAGGACGACCTGGCCCTGCTCCAGCGCCTCCTGCACCCGGCCCGGGCTGACGTCGATGATCCGCGCGTTCTGGTGCGCCGAGGTCGTGATCACACCGGCCTGGGAGCCGGAGAACGAGCGGGCCTCCGCGCCGAGCGACTCGATCGCCATCGCGACGAGCGCGTTGGAGATCCGCTCTCCGGCGGTCAGCAGCATGTCGAGTTCCCGCTCGGGCGGAGCCGGGTTGACCTGCTTGGCGAGGTCGAGCAGCTCATCGGTGGTGTCGCCCATCGCAGAGCACACGACGACCACATCGTTGCCCGCCTTGCGGGTCTCCACGATGCGTTCGGCTACCCGTTTGATGCGATCAGCACTTTCGAGTGAGGAACCGCCGTACTTCTGGACGACGAGCGCCACGTGAAACAAACCTCCTCGACCGTGCGGTCGTCCCGGGCGCGGGTTGTCCCCGCACTGACACCGAGTGGACGAAGGAGCACCCCGGCACACCGCGTGGCGGGCCGGAGGGCCCCGCGACCGGGCAGGTGACAGCGTCGGCCCACCGGGCCGAAACGGCCTCCTACCAGGTCGCTCCGCTGCCGGACTAGCCTACCGAACCGGTACCGCCCGACCCCAATCCCAAATGCCGCCACTACCCTGTGGGGCGCGATTGTCGACAAGAGCGGAGGACCGGGTTGTCCACCCCTCCAGGAGCGATCGATCCACCTCTGGGTGATGTTGGAAACACAGCGGCTACGCTGCGGAAACAACCGGACTCGGGGATGTCAGACCGGCCGCGCTGGGGCTCGCCGCGGCAGCGCCGGATGATCGTCGCTTTTGCCCCTGCTGTGGTTTACCTCGCAATCCGGCTGGTCGGATTGCTGGTGCTGGCGTGGCTGTCGGCCGCGAACGACGAGGCGCTGGTCGACAACCTGCAGGCCTGGGACGGCCACTGGTACCTGGAGATCGCGGCGAACGGCTACGCCGGCGTCGATCCGAGCATGGTCGACGGCTTCGGGAACCGCTATCCCGAGACGCCGATGGCGTTCTTCCCCGGCTATCCGGCGTTGATCACGGCGTTTTCCCTGATCCCCGGCGTCAGCATCACCGGTGCGGCGATCACCGCGAGCCTGGGCTGCGGCGTGGCGGCCGCGTACGGGCTGGCCCGGTTGGGGCGTCGGGTCGGCGGCTCGCACGTCGTCGGGTTGCTGCTGGTCGTGCTGTTCGCGGCGGCGCCGATGTCCGTGGTGCTGTCGATGGCGTACTCCGAGGCGCTGTTCTGCGCGTTGGCGATCTGGGCGATGATCGGGGTCGTCGAGCGGAACTGGCTGCTCGCCGGGCTGTGCTGCGCCGGCGCCGGGCTGGTGCGGCCGACGGCCGCCGCGCTGATCGGGGTCGTCGGGCTGGCCGCGCTGGTGGCCATCGTGCGCCGCCGGGACACCTGGCGGCCGTGGCTGGCCATCGTGCTCGCGCCGGCCGGGATGCTGCTCTACATCGGTTGGGTCGGGCTGCAGACGAACAGCCTCACCGGCTACTTCGCGCTCCAGCAGCGGGGCTGGTCGTCGGCGTTCGACGGCGGGCTGGCCACCTTCAAGTTCATGGTCGAGGCGCTGACCACGGACAAGTCGGTGCTGGAGACGTTCACGGTGTGGATCGTGCTGGCCGCGCTGGTACTGCTGGTGCTGTGCATGCGGCAGCGGATGCCGTGGCCGCTGGTGGCGTTCGCGGCGGCGGTGGTGGTGCTGGATCTGGGCTCGGACGGCTTGATGTACTCCAAGGTCCGCCTGATGTTGCCGGCGTTCCCGCTGCTCATCCCGGTTGCAATGGGGTTGGCGCGGCGTCGGCGGACGACGGCGGTGACCACCGCGGTGCTGCTGGTGTTCTTCGGGTCGTGGTTCGGCGCCTACTCGCTGACGGCGTGGCAGTACGCGATCTGATGGACATCGGCGCGGGCGGCGGACAGACTCGCCAGCAGCGATCCAGGAGGTGCTCGTGACTGCCGAGGAGTACACCGTCGAGGTTCCGGCGAGCAAACCCGCCGATACGTCGGTGCCGTTGCACCCGCTGCTGGCGGAGCGGTGGAGCCCGCGCGCGCTGGACCCGGCCACGACGATCAGCGATCGGCAGTTCACGGCGCTGTTCGAGGCGGCCAGGTGGGCGCCTTCGTGGGGCAACACGCAGCCCGCGCGGTTCATCGCCGCGCGCCGGGGCGAGGCGACCTTCGACCGGATCCACGGCACGTTGTCGCGCGGCAACAAGGGCTGGACCAGCAACGCGGCGGCGCTGGCGATCGGCGTCGCGCGGGTGGTCGACGAGGACGGCGAGCCGATGCCCTACGGCGAGTACGGGCTGGCGCTGGCGGCGCAGAACCTCGTGCTGCAGGCCGTCGCGGAGGGCCTTTACGCGCACCAGATGGCCGGGCTCGATCGGGACGCCGCGCGCGCCGAGTTCGGCGTGCCGGCCAAGTTCGAGCCGGTGATCGCGATCGCGGTCGGCGGCCTGGGCACCCTGGCGGGCATGCCGGAGCGGCTGCAGGAGAAGGAACTGCGCACGCGCATCCGCAAGCCGCTGTCCGAGCTGGTCTTCACCGACACCTGGGGCGAGCCGCTGTTCTGAGCACATCCCCTTCCCGGGTCGTATGGCCGGAATGGTGGTGCGCATGGAAAGCACGTGGACGCGGATCGACAACCGGATCCTGGAAGCCGCCGTCGGACTCGGATCGCTGCTGGTGGGGCTGTTCGGCGTCCTCTTCCCGATCCTCGGCGTGACCGGCCCGCTGCCGCCGGTCGACACACGCGAGGTCCGGCTCGCCGAAGTGGGTTGCCATAGCGAGTAATCATTGCGGCCCCCAAGAACGCTGAGCCCCTGCGAGACCGGTCAACCAGGCGGCGGGACAACCCGAGCCGATTCCTCGACGCACTCCGCCGCTCCTGCGCCGAAGCCGCGACCCAACACGGCTGAGGCCCCGACTCCGACCGCACCGCACTCGGTTGGCCGCGATGGTGGCGCTCGTCAACGCCGGTGGGTGTCGGTGCGTCGGATTCGTCGCACGGCGAGCAGGCCGCCGATTCCCGGGATGACGGCGAGCCAGCGCGCGCTCGGCGAGGCCGGGACGAGGAAGGTGGCCACGATGGTGACGAGGTAGGCCATGCCGTGGACCGGGCCGCCGAGCGACGTGATCGCGGAAATGTGCACGGTGAACAGGTTGAGCAGCAGCATCGCGAGCGAGGCGGCCTCGACTCCGGCCGCGATTCGCAGCATCAGCACGGCCGTCATGCTCCCGTCGTCGAGCCGGGGCGAACGATCATGAGCACGACGACGATCACCCAGAGCACGTTGAAGATGCCGGTGAGCATCGCCAGCCGGGTCGCCGTGGCGCCCAGGTCTTCGGCCGAGCCGAGCATTCGCCGTTGGGCGGGCAGGATCGCCATCACCAGGATGACCGCGGCGATCGCCGTCAGCACGATCGAAATGATCAGCCAGGGATCGGTGAGGACGCCGAGCTGGGCTCCGGTCGCGAGGCCGAAGACCGGGATGGCGATGCCCGCGACGGCGTAGCCGCGGCAGATCCGGTGCAGCAGCTTGGCGATTCCGGCGGCGCGCTCGGAGTCGGCCGCTTGCTTGGCGTAGCGCGGGAAGATCGAGGCGGCCACGGTGATCGGCCCGATCACCAGCATCGCCGCGAGGACGTGGATGGACAGCAACAGCTTGGTCACCGCAGACCTCTCAGCCAGATATGTAGCTTGTCGACATGTTGATTGGCAATATATACACGCCTGTGTAGGCTGCCAACCCATGAGGGCCGATGCGGTGCGAGGACATCTGGACGGGCTGCTGCTGGCCGTGCTCGAGCACGGGCCGCTGCACGGCTACGCGATCATCACCGAGGTGCAGCAGCGCAGCGGCGGCGCGCTGGAACTGCGCACCGGGACGATCTACCCGGCGCTGAACCGGCTGGAACGGCTCGGATTGCTGCGCAGCAGCTGGGAATCCATCGGCGAACGACGCCGGCGCTGCTACCGGCTCACCGACGCCGGGCGGGGCAACCTGGCCAAGGCGCGGACGGCCTGGAACGAGTTCACGGCCACGATCGGCGCCGTTCTCAACCCGTCTCGGGGCACCGCATGAACGCCGATCCGATCGAGGACTACGCGGCCGAGCTGGCGACCGCCCTGCACGGCCCGGCGCGGGCGAAATCCCGGCTGGTCGGCGAGATCCGCGACGGCCTGGTGGACGCGGTGGCGGCGCAAACCGCAGAAGGGCTGCCGTATCGGCAGGCCGTCGAGCAGGCGGTGCGCGAGTTCGGCACGCCCGACGAGCTCGTGCCGAGCTGCCAGCAGGAGCTGACCATCGCCCAGACCCGGCACACCGCCCGAGCGCTCATCGTCACCGTCGGGTTCCTGATCGTCTGCTGGTACGCGATCTGGACGGCCAGTCACATCCAGGGCTGGCAGCTGCCGCACGCGGTCCAGGTGCTGACCGCGGTCGCGGCGGCCGCCGGGGTGCTCGCGGCGGCGACCCTGGCCGCGACCGGGCCGCTCGCCCGCTGGCTGCCCGTGCCGGACCGGCTTCCGCTGCTGGTCGGCTGGGCGGGCACGACCGCCAGCGTGGCCATGCCGTTCGCCGGGCTCACGCTCGCCATCGCCTTGCCCTTGGCGACCGCCTGGCCGCTGGTTCTGCTCGCCGGCGGGTTCACGGTCGCATCGCACGCGCTGCTGGCGGCTTCGGCCCGGGCCTGCCGCGAATGCGCCCGCCTGCCGATCGGCGAGCTCGCCGCACGCACCTAGATCAGCGATCAGATGGGCCGGAACCTGAATGATGGCGCGATGATCGAACATCAGCACAAACGCGGTGCTACTTGAGGTCTCGTAGTTCCCGTGTGTGTTTTTTGTCGCTATAGCAGCACAAACCACACACGGTTTCGGCGCACGCAGCGCAGGTGGGGTCGTGAGTGGTTTGGAGCGTTATAGCAGTCCAAAACACTCACGAGCCTTGTCCGGCTTCTTGGGAGCGGGGTGGCCGGTCGGTGCGCGGGGAGGGGGTCGCACCGACCGGCCCGCAGGGGCCCGGCGCCGGAGGTCGGGGGCGCGTCGGCTTCCGGGCCCGTGGTCTCGGGGCTTTTCAGAGGCGGTGGAGGGCTTCGAGGATTCTTCGTTGGATCTCCTGCGGTGGAGCGGAGATCTGAGTGTCCGATGTGGAGTCTTGGTCCAGCTCGTCGTCGGGTGCCGGCTCGCGGAGGTGGTGGCGGCCTGGTTGGGCCCGTTGTTGTCGCTCGGCTTCGACGTTGGCTATCAGTTGCCAGACCGTCAGGGCCCCTTCGCTTCCTCCGGCGTGTTGCGGGCGGTATGTCTTCCAGTGCATCGCGAGGAGGAAGAGCACCGGGGCGGCGACGATTACGGCGATGGTCGGGAGCATTACGAGAATTCGGCGGGTCCTTCCGCGTTGGTGGTGGTCGGGGACTTTTCCCTGAGGAGCAGGGAGACTTCGTCGAGGGCGGCGGCGATGGCCTCGAAGTCGTCGGCGTCGCGGTGACCTGCGCCGACCTGGAAGGCGAGGTCGTCGAGCAGCCACTGGGTTCGCCGCAGCAGCACGGCGAGGCCCTCGTTCTCAGCGCCCATGGCCCGGTGACGTCACCTGGAAGCCGTTGGCGTCCGCGCGAGTTCCGGCGATGCGGTGCGCTTCGGCGTTGCAGTCGCCGCAGGTGGACCACAGCCAGCCCAGCTCCGAGTCTTCCGCCAGCAACCGCTGCTCGCACAACGTCGAAACCTCCATGCCGGTCGGATAACCGACGCCAGGACGGGAATCCAGGCTCGCGTGCCGCCGCCCCTCCGCAGGAACCCAGTGGAACGGATACATCGAGCATCCCCAGGACGTTGTCTTCATTGTTTCCGGAATCACGAAAACCAACGGAAACTTTGTTCGGCAACTACCTCTTCGAGTGATGCTCAAACCCTGCTGCGAGGCATATTCTTCGTTGCATGCCTGGAAACACTCGGACCCCCAAGGCGCGTACCCTAGGAGCCGCACTCCGCAGCGCACGCGAAGAACACGGCTGGAAGCTGCGACAGCTAGCAAGCCAGATCGAGTGCGCGCCCGGGTCTCTCTCCCGCTGGGAAACCGGCGATCGTTTCCCGAAACCAGCTGATGTGGCACGGATTCTGACAACGCTGGGCGTGACAGGCGAACAGTACGACGAGATCATCGACATGACGCGTAATACCGGCGCTCCGAACTGGCTTGCCGTCAGCCTCCCCGAGCAACGCCAACAGCTCGCCGCGCTCTTGGAATTCGAGCGAACTGCCACGGCTATCACACAAACCGCGCCTCTGCTCATTCCTGGGTTGCTCCAAACCACGGCCTACGTTCGAGCGATCATGACTGGCGGCGGTGTGCCGCTAGATGAGATCGAAACCCGAATCGCCGTTCGCGCCGGAAGACGTGAGGCGATCACGCGCCAGGAGAGTCCTGTACGCCTCGCCGTCGCGATCGGCGAAGCCGCTCTGCGGCAAGTCCTTGGCGGGCCGAACGTAATGGCCGATCAGATGGACCATCTGCTGCTCATGTCAGAGCTGCAGAACGTGGACCTGCGGGTTGTGCCGTTCGCAAGCGGCTGGCATCCCGCACTGGAGGGCCTGTTCATCCTGATCGAATCGGAAGAAGCCCCGCCGGTCGTACAGCTGGAAAACCGCAGATCGGGCCTATACCTGCACGAACCGGAAGATGTCGAAATCTATCGTCAAGCAGCGGATATGGTGTTCAAGGCGGCGCTGAGTCACGCGGGATCCAAGAAGCTCATCGCCGAGATTCGCAACGACTTGGAGGCCGAGCGATGACGAGAGTGATCAACTGGCGTAAGTCGAGCTACAGCCAGAACACCGGCGACTGCGTCGAAGTCGGACGGGTGACCAACTGGCGGAAGTCGAGCCGCAGCCAGTCATCTGCTGACTGCGTCGAGGTCGGTGCGTTATCCGGCGGGGCCGCGGTTCGGGATACGAAGGATCGGGATGGCGGGTTCTTCGTGGCCAGTCCCGCTCAGTGGGCCGACTTCGTCGTTGCCGTCAAGACCGGCCGATTCGAGCGTTGACGTGCGGCTTGGGCTCGTGAGTGTTCAAGCCGGTAAGAACCGGATTGAACACTCACGAGCCTCTCGCCTAGGCCGTGTTTTAGGTGCGGCTTCCTGTGCGCGCCCTGCACGATGATGATCAAGATGTGGGGCGAGGGGATCTTTCTGATGAGCAGTGGTCGGTGCTGGAGTCGTTGCTGCCTGCGGTGGGCATAAGTCGCAGGTGGCCTTGCTGTCGGCGGCTGGTAGACGGTGTGCGGTGGCGGGTTCGGACCGGAGTTCCGTGGCGGGACCTGCCGTTCGAGTACGGACCGTGGCAGACGGTGTATGGACTGTTCCGGAGATGGCAGCGTCGGGGTGTGTGGGCCCGGCTGCTGACGTTGTTGCAGGCGAGGGCTGATGCGGCCGGGCTGATCTTCTGGGAGGTCAATGTCGACTCCACCATCTGCCGGGCACACCAGCATGCTGCCGGTGCCCGCCGGCGCGGTGCTGTGCAGAAGGAACCGCCAGGCGGAGTGAGCGCCGAACCTGAAGACCATGGACTGGGCAGGTCGCGAGGCGGGTTCACCACGAAGATTCATCTGGCGTGTGAGCAGGGACAGAAGCCGTTGTCGCTGCTGATCACCGCCGGGCAGCGCGGTGACAGTCCGCAGTTCGAGCCGGTCCTGAACGCGATTGGGGTGCCCCGGCCTGGTGTCGGTCGGCCGAGAAGCCGCCCGCTGCGGGTGCGAGGCGATAAGGCGTACTCTTCACGCGCGAATCGCGCCTACCTGCGCAGACGTGGCATCAGGTGCACGATTCCTGAGCCGGTCGATCAGGTCCGCAACCGCGGGCGCAGCGGACGTGGCGGTGGCCGTCCGCCCTTCTTCGACCGCGAGGACTACAAGGCCCGGCACGCGGTCGAATGCGGGATCAGCCGTCTCAAGCAGCACCGGGCCGTGGCGACCCGGTTCGACAAACTTGCGGTTCGGTTCGAGGCGACGGTTCAGGTCGCGGCGATTCATCAGTGGCTGTGAACCCTCAGCCTGCCGTCGTGCGGATGCCCCAGCAGGAAAGGACGGCCCTGCGGTCATTACGGAGGAAGGGCGCATTTCCTGGCATTGGCGCGGAGCGGTGTGCATGGGGTTGCACCTTCCGTAGCGGCATGTGGTCCGGTGGACTTACGTCCCGATCCCTTGAGGAAAGGTCCCTGCTCATGCATTCGTCTTTCATGCCACCCCGCCAGGTCAAGATCGGTGACGCGGCGGCCTTCGCCGGCAGCACGCCACGGGCGATACGCCATTACCACGAGATCGGCCTGCTCCCCGAGCCTGAGCGGGGCGGCGATGACCGCCGCCGCTACGGGTACGAGGACATGATCCGCTTGCTGTGGATTCGCAAGATGGCCGACGCCGGGATCGCCCTGGACGACATCCGTGACGCCTTTACCACCGGCACGGCTTCCGCCGGTGCGGACAGCGGAGAAGATATCGAGGGCATCCTGGAGCGGTTGGCGGAAACCCTCGCCGAGCAGGAGGCGGAATTGCGGCGGCAACGGACCGCCGTGCAGCGGATGCGCACCGAAGGCAGCCGGATGGGCCTGCTCTCCGACTTCGTCACCGAACGCCTCAAGAGCCTGCCCGAGGGCTCCCTGCGTCAGGCGGACCTGGACAGTCTGCTGGTCACTGAGCGGATCTTCGGCCCGCTCGGCGCGGCCGTCCAGGCCACCCGCTTCGTCGT
>NZ_JBFAKG010000097.1:6869-35279 GCF_040655595.1 Saccharopolyspora sp. NPDC050389 | reverse complement strand
ACAGCTCATCGGGCACCAACCGTCGCGACAACTCATCAACCACGAACCAAGATCATGCCCGCAAACCCCACCAAGATCCAAACGAGACACGCTCTAAGCAGCCTGGTGGCACTTCACGAGGACGACAAAGGCGGTTGCAGACGAACACCCTGTTCGGCTTCGCGAGCGAAACGCTCGGCCGATTCGACCGAGTCAATGTAGGACATCAGGACCTTGGGATGCGCGAAGGTCGAGACCAAGCGGTCCGCGACCGCACGGGACCGCAACGACGCTCCAAATAGGGTCTGAATCGCTTCGTTCGGCGGCTCGATGAGCATGTTCGAGAACGTCGAGAAATGTCTCCCCTCGCGCTCCCAGAACTGTTCGAATCGGTCCTCGTACCAATCCCGCCGCACTACTGGGCCATCCAGTTCGCGCAGGCCCTTGAGCAAGTCGTCGATCCCCCAGGCAGCGGCGTTACCTCCTTGTCCCGCAGCAGGATCTAAAACCATGAGCACGTCACCAATTCCAAAGACAGGCCGACCGCTGGGCAGCGTCGCGACCGGTTTACGGACGAGCGGTCGCACCGCTCCGCGCAGCCATGCCTTCGGATCAGCTAGCCGCATTCCGCTGACATTGTCGGCCTCCCAACCTGCGAAGTCGACAAAAAGCGACTGAGCAACCTTCAATGCCTGCTCTCCGTCGCTGATCCCGGCGAAGCGGTCCATCGCGCCGCCGGGACGAGCCTCGACGAGCACCTGGTGTACCGGCGTGTTCGTAAAATGGACCTGCGGGCCATAGAAGAGTTCGCCGTGTTCGGGGTTGAAACAGAACTTGATACGGCCGACGTTCTCCTCTCTGGGAGCCTGTATTCCACGAACAATAAGCAACAGCAGTTCTCGTTGCGGCTTCTCGTAGACGGTGCGAGCCTCGTCCAGTTCAAATAGACCGGACAGAGCCCCCCTACCTGTTGCGACGAACACCGCATCGTCCTGCTCGGCCCACTCTTCCAAGTCCCTCACGCTGGCGGAGTGGTAGACCACGTTTCCCTGGCGACGGATGAATGTCTCCAGGGCGCGTGAACATTTCAAGCGCGTGTCCACTGCTATGGCCGGAGCCTCGAAGTCGCCTTGGAAGTGCATATCTATGTCGACACCGTTGGCGCTTAGGGCAAAGTCCACCCCGCACGCTGAGTTGTTGATCAACGAATCATATAGATCGATACCTGCGGCTCGCTCCTTGGCAATCGAACGCTGTTGTAGCATGTGACCGGATAAAGCGCCAAGATTCATATACTGGCTAGGGGTGCGATCGGCGATGAGCCGAACCTTCCAACCGCTGGCCATTAACCCATACGCCAGGTGAAGCCCGCCCTGGCCGGCGCCGACAATAGTGGCACTACGAGCAGCACCGATCATGATGCCCATTCCAATTCGATAGGTCGAACAATCATTAATTAAACCTGGTCGTCATTCTCTATCGAGATACAGCCTGAAGGGCAGAATTGGGCAGCAAACCGCACGTCATCGCCATCAACCGCCTGCGGGCTGTCAACAAGTAAAACCACCAGCCCGTCGCGTGGATCCTGATCGAAAACTTCTGGCAAAGTTTCCGCACACCTGCCGGTACCATAACAAAGGTTACGGTCAATTTTTATCTTCATTTCAACACCCTCGATTCAAAGCTACCATGTCACCGGCATTTCGTACGCGCCATATACGAGCATGTCACCACGGAAAGGAATATTCTCGATTTCGGTCGCAAGTCGCAATGTGGGAAAACGACGGAACAAGCTAGCCAAAGATATTTCCAACTCAACTCTGGCTAGCGCTTGACCGAGACATTGATGAATACCGAGGCCGAATGCCAAGTGTCGCCGCGCGTCACGATGCAAATCAATCGTAGCCGCGCCAGGGAAAACGCTTTCGTCATAATTGGCAGACAGTAGGCTGAATATTACTGAATCGCCTTTGGCGATCAGTTGTCCGCCTACCTCGACATCTTCCGAGGCAACTCGACCGTCACCCTGAATAACCGTGAAGAAACGCAGAAGCTCGTCGACAGCAGGCTTAAATAGACTAGGATCTTCTTTTAACATAGCCAGCTGGTCGGCATCTCGTAGAAGGGCGAAGACACTCAGGCTAAAAGCTCCGGCCACGGTCTCATGCCCCGCGATCAGCAACAACCGCATCATTGAGACAAGTTCGTCGTGGCTGAGTTCATCCTTGTTGACCCGAGCAGCCAGACGACCCAGCAAATCATCGTTTTTACCCTTTATGCACGGCCTGGCATACTCCGATCGGCATAAGCGGAGTGGCTCTGCGTATTGGCTCTTCGCTGTTTCGCGTGGGTAGCTCTGGCGTGATGCCGTGGTTACCAGTCATGCGACCGCAGGGTTGGTGACTGTGGGTAGTGGGAGTTTGCCGGCGATGAGGTAGGCGATGCTGATCATCTTGTTCTTGTTGCGGTACCCGCGGGCGCGGGCCTTGGCGGCCTGGATGAGCGAGTTGGTGCCTTCGAGCAGTCCGTTGGAGGTGCGGGAGGCATGCCAGGCGATGATCCCGTCCCAGTGTCGCCGGACGAGGTCGACGAAGTCCTTGATGGGTTGCAGGCGGGAGCGTTTGGCACCGGCGCACCAGCCGTGCAGGTACTCGGCGGCGTAGCTGGGGTCCTGGTCGTAGAAGGCTTGGAAGTCTTCCCGCCAGCGCAGAGCGCGCGCGGTGGCCAGTTGCGCCGACGGCCGCATCAGCTGTTGCAGCTCGCGGCGCTGGGTGACCGAGAGGTTGGACCAGTTCTTCAGCCACAGCCAGCGGGTGTGCTTGAGCTCGGGACGGGCGGCGATCTCCGTCCGCCGTACTGCGTCAACGGCCTCGGATAGCGTGGCCGCCAGGTGATACCGGTCGAAGGTCAGCCGCGCGTGGGGTAAATGTTCGCCGATGCCGGCGATGAACACCGCACTCATGTCCGAGCTGGTGGTGTGCACCTTCCTGGGGTCGCCACCCTGGGCGGCCAGATCCGCGGCGAACCGCTCGACCGTGGCGGCGTCGCGGCCTTCGGTGGCAAACAGCACCCGGGCGGTGTCCAGATCGGCGAACAGACTGATGTAGTCCTGCCCCCCGGCAAGTCGAGGTCTCATCCATCCCCACCCGCCGCACCGACGAGAAGTCCTCACCGGCCCGGGCAGTACGCACATGATGCTCCACAACCCCCCATACCCGGGTGTCATGCTCACGCACCGACGCGGCAACCCGGGCCACCGGCATCGCCTTGGCGAAGGTCAGCACTAGTAGGGCAAGGGCTGCGGCAAAGTCTTGATGTGATGGCTTGACCTGTGGTAACGGCGTGTCGTGAGCGCGGGCACCGCGATCACGGGGGTGATCGAAGTCGCTGAACACCGATCGTCAGGAAGTCGTCGCCGTGCCCGCGTTCTCATCATCTCCTGCCCTTCAAACCCCGATCGAGTCAGGCCCTGCCCAGCCCGCATCCGTCACGGACGCCGGATCGCCGGTCCCCAGGGATTGCTGGAGGTGTTGACGGACGTGGTCGATCCACGCAAGCGCCGGGGTGTGCGGCACCGCCTGGCGGTGGTGCTGGCCATTGCGCTGGCGGCCACGCTGGCCGGGGCACGCTCGTTCACGGCGATCGCCGAGTGGGCCACAGATACACCAGCGGGTGCGCTGGTCCGGCTGGGCGTTGGTCGCCGGCCGCCGTCGGAATCGACGAATCGTCGTGTACTGCAACGACTTCCCGGTGATGTGTTCGACGAGAAGATCAGTGCGTGGATGTGGCTGCGCACCAGCACGATCAGCGGACGGCGGATCATCGCGTTCGACGGGAAACGGTCAAGGGAGCCAAGGACACCTCCGGCAAGCTGGTGCATCTGCTCTCCGGGCTGTGCCAGCGCAGCAAAGCCGTGCTCGCCCAGGTCGCCGTCGGCGCCAAGACCAACGAAATCCCTGTACTGGCCGCGCTTCTGGGCACTCTCGACATCACCAATGCGGTCATCACCGCCGACGCCATGCACTGCCAGCGCGACACCGCGCAGATCATCCGCGATCGCGGCGGCCACTACATCCGCACAGTGAAAGCCAACCAGCCCACCTTAAGGAAAAGAGAGAAATCACTGCCCTGGAAAGACATTTCCCTCCCTGTCAGTGACTCGCGAACGCGGCCACGGCCGCCAGGACACCCGCACCCTGAAAGCGACCGAACTCACCACGGGCATCGGATTCCCCGGCGCCGCTCAGGTCCTGCGACTCACCCGGACCCGCACCAACCGCAAGACCGGCACACGCACCCGCGAAACCATCTACGCCATCACCAGCCTCACTGTCACCGACGCCGGACCCGAACAGATCGCCACATGGTTGCGCGGACATTGGTCAATCGAAAACGGGCTGCACTGGGTCCGCGACGTAACCTACGACGAAGACCGCAGCCAGATCCACACAGGCCACGCACCCCAAGTCATGGCCAGCCTCCGCAACACCGCCATCAGCCTGCTCCGACTCGCCGGCCATACCAACATCGCCGCCGCCTGCCGACATCACGCCCGCGATTTCAACCGGCCCATCGAACTGCTCCTGACATGCTGAAACCCGACTTTGCCGGGACCCTGAGACCGGCCCGAAGGTCTCCGCTCGGTGAAATCCGCCAAGTCCTGCCCTGTCGATAAATCACGCAGTCTGTTTGCAGGTTTCAAGCTCAGCACAGGATAATGCGTTGGTGACCCACACCGTGGTGGGGTTGTAACGACCTTGTAGCCTGCTCAGACCTGCATGAGCACGCCGGAATCAACTACCCATTCCGCGCCTGTAACTTGGCTTGCCAATGGGGAGACAAGGTAGGCAATCACGCGAGCGACGTCCTCGGGTTCACTGACTCGTTTCGTCAGTTGCGGGCGAACTGAAGTGGCCATGTAGTCGACGATGCCAGCAAATTCGATCCCGCGGAGCTTCGCCACTTGCTCCCCGAAACCGCCGGGACGGTCATAGATTGCCGTCCTGGTCAGTCCAGGAGTGACCACGTTTGATCTGACTCCCTCGCCGGTGAACTCGGCAGCCAAGGTTTTTGACGAAGTCGACGTCATGGCACCGTTGATACCTGAGCTCCGGGCGACCAGCAGCTTCTCGCTGTTGCGCACCCGATCGGCACGGGCCGTCCATGATGGCGTAGATGATCAACTTACTGGATTCCGGTCCGGATACCTGGCAACCGGCCGATCGCACAGCTGGGATGCGCGGCGATCAACCGCGCGCACGATTTCTGTTCCGCCCAAGCGACCGCGAACGCACTGGCGCGTACCGTACGCCATCGCAGGGCAGTACCCCGTGCGCCCGCGGAACTCGGCCCGGCACTGGGGAGGAGTGCAATCTTGGTGAGTCGTGCGGGCAACGCACAGCTCAAGTCGTGGCCAGTGCTGGGCCGGGACCGGTAGCTTTGTGGCTGCGGGCACAGGGATCGACCATTTCGGGAATGACATGCTCCGCCACCCTCCGGTCCAGGCGGCGCGTCGCCCGGCCGTTCGCTGTCGACGCACAAATTCGTAATCGCGCGCCACGGAGTATCTGCCCCTGACGCACGCAAGGGAGAACGACATGTCTGCCATGGACCCGGGCGTCATCGCCCCCGAATCCCCGCAGAGCTTCAGCAGCGCCCTCGACCAGGTGCTCTTCCACATGGGCTCGGCCCTGAACGACGAGCAGGCGAACAAAGTGGCCGGCTACCTGGAAGGTGGAAGGGCGTTGCCCGCGGCGGAAGCGCTGGCATCCATCGCTGCGGCCAAGCGGCGAATGGTCTCACGTGAAGACCGCAACATCCTTCGGACAGTCATCGAAACCTACGACGGCGATCTCACCCACATCAGCCGCCTGGAGTCACAAGCTGTCACCGATACCCCGACGGTCTCGATCAAAGCCCCCCGTTTTCTCGGTCTGGCTTGATCCGGCCAACCGTGCACGATGCACGGTGCCACCAAGCACAAATGAATCTCCGCGCGAGGGGGCAGGAAATCCTGTCCCCCTCGACAAGTGCGCGAATCACTCTGCAGTACGCACACGAATGCGCCGTGCGGCGTCGGTCCTTGCCGACACCGCACGGCGCGAGGGTGAATACCGGTCGGTTACCGGTCGTTCGGGAGCAGCCGGTTCAACGCCTCGTCGACACTCATCCACCGGTGTTCGTCGCCGGGTTCGACGATGTCATAGGTGTCGTCCAAGAATTGCGCCAGCTTCTCAGCCGGCGCTTCGAAGGTGGCTTCTCCCGACGGTGAACGCAACGTGATCAAGACGAGCTCGGGCTTGCCCGGACAAGGGCCGATGCGCATGTCACCTTCCCCGCTGTCGGCGACCAGCCCGTCGGCGAGCAGGTCGCGGGCGACTTCCCAGCGAACCTGGCGGCTCTGTCCCGCGTTGAAGATCATGACCACCGCATACGGGTCGCGGGTTTCGTACCGCAGTTCCACCCGAACCTGGGCGCTCACCCCTGGCAGCGTGGCCAGGCTGAAGACAGTGGCGAAGCGGATGATCGTCCGGTGGTTCTTGGCCATCATGCTGCACTCCTTCAAGCTTGACTCCCACCCGAAATGCAGCATGGCCAACCCGGATTCACGCCTTCTTCACGACATCTTCAGCCTCCGGCGACACCAGGGCCGCTCCGTTCCGCAGGCACTCAACCAGGCCAAGAGGCCGCCTTCGTCGCCCCGGAGAAGATCCGTTTTGACCGATTGATCGATCCAGGCGATCCGGTACCGGAAACCAGAGCCCGATCGCAACCCCACGCGTGTACAAACAGGCAATCCTTCGGGCAATAAGCCACCGTGGGCACAATGCGGTTCCCGAAGGTGCACTATTGCGGAGAGAGACGCTATCTTTTGCGACCGTGGAAATAGGGGTGGCGATGCCGGCAAGCGCGAACGGACCGCTTCAGGTCACGTTGCTTGGACCGTTGCGTGTTTGGCTCGGACAGGACGAGATCTCGCTTGGTCCGCCACGCCAACGAGCCGTGTTCGCGGTGCTGGCGCTGCAGTCCAACCACGTCGTGCCCCGGCACGAAATCATCAACGCCCTTTGGGGGGATCGCCCGCCGGCCAGCGCCGAAGGCAGCGTCTACACCTACATTTCGGGACTGCGCCGCAGCCTGGAACCGCAGCGCTCCCACCGGTCCAACGACGGCGTCCTGATCTCGCATTCCGCCGGTTACACGCTCCGGCTGCCGACGGAGAACCTGGACGTCAAGGTGTTCGACCGGTTGCGCGAGCAGGGGCGGCAGCAGCTCGCCTCCGGCGACCACGAGGGCGCGGTCGAGTCCCTGGACGCCGCATTGGGCTTGTGGCAAGGGGAGGCTCTCGCTGGTATTCCGGGACCGTTCGCCCAGCTGCAGCGCGAACGACTCGCTGAGTTACGGCTCATGACCATCGAACACCGCTCGACAGCAATGCTCGCGCACGGCAGCCACGTCGAGCTGGCGGCCGAACTTGCCGGCCTGGTCCGCGAATTCCCGTTGCGTGAGTCCCTGCGCGCGCTGCTGATGACCGCCTTGTACCGCAGTGGCAGACCGGCGGAGGCGTTAGAGATCTTCCGCGAGGCCCGCCGGGCGTTGGTTGAAGAGCTCGGCATCGAACCCGGGCCTGAGCTGAGGCGAGTGCATGAACAGATCCTGGCCAACGATCCTGACTTGAGCCCGACACCGGTGCGGAAATCGCTGGTTCGCCACGCCGCGCCGCTCTCGATCGTTCCCGCCTACGTCAACCGGGCACTGCAGCAAAGCGACAAGAGGCGTTACGTCGGACGCCTGGCTGAAAGCACGCGCCTGCAGGAACTGGTCGCGGAAGTGCTGGCCGGCCGCGGCCGTTCGGTGTGGATCGAGGGCGAACCCGGTATCGGCAAGTCGGAGCTGCTCACGGTCGCCCTCGCCGATGCCGGCCGTCTCGGCTGCCAACTCGCCTGGGCGGTCGCCGACGAACTGAGTCAGCGGTTCCCGCTGCAGGTCATGGCGGAATGCCTTGGCATCGATACGAAAGCACCCGACCCGCGACGGGCGAAGCTGGCCGCCACCCTGCACGGTGAGCGCTCCACGGAGCCGGTGGATCAGCTCCTGGAGCTCGTCGACGAGCTGTGTGCCATCTCGCCGCTGATCCTGGTCATCGACGACCTGCAGTGGGCGGACGAAGCCAGCGTGCTGGTGTGGCACCGGCTTTGCGCGGCAACGCGCCAGTTGCCGTTGCTGCTCGTGGCCGCGACACGCCCGGCACCCGACAGGGTTGAGCTGCGGCAGCTGCGCCGCGCCGTCGAGTCGCGCGACGGTGAAGTCTTCCTCCTCGAACCGCTGACCGATCTGGAGACCATCCAGCTGCTTCGCGAGATCGTCGGGGCCAAACCAGGGCCAGTGCTGCGGGAAATTGCGGGGCGCGCGGCGGGAAACCCGCTGTATGTGCAGGAAATCACCGGCACACTGCTGCGCTCTGAGGCAGTAGCGATCACCAATGGCACCGCAGACGTTCCCGCCTCGTCGATCTCGCAAGCCCCTCGGTCTTTGGTCGCCGCGATCGGCAAACGACTGGAGTTCCTCTCCTCGCCAACCCGGGAAGTGCTTCGCTGGGGCGCCCTGCTCGGCTTGGAGTTCTCCTGCACGGAAGTCGCCGCCGCTATGGGTAGACAAGCGTTCGAGCTGCTGGACGCCTTCGAAGAGGCCGTCTCCGCCGACGTTCTGGTCGATGCCGAAGTCCAGATGGCATTCCGTCACCCGTTGCTGCGCCAGGCGCTCTACGACGGAATCCCGAAGGCCGCCCGGGGCGCACTGCACCGGCAGGCGGCGGAAAAACTGGCTGAGGTCGGCGCACGGGTCGAGCAGGTCGCCGAGCATCTTCTCGCAGCATCGACCGCCAACGACCGCTGGGTACTGGAATGGCTGGCGGAGCATCACGTCGCGGTGTCCAACCGTGCCCCGCTGATCGCCATCGACCTTTTCTCACGCGCGCTGGAAAACTGCCCGGTCGGTGACCCGAACCGGGAAGTGCTGCTCGCCGCGCTCGTGAAGGTAATGTTCCGGGCGGGACGCGACACGGAAAACAAAGCACGCCAGGCCCTCGCGATCGCCACCGACCCGTACCGGTCGGCGGAGATGCGACAGCTGCTGGTCGCGACGCTGTACCGCAAGGGCGAGTTGGCCGCTGCTCTCGACACGCTGGGCAACGCGGCCGACGATCCAGCAGTACCGGAGATCTGGCGCAGTAGGCACAGGTCGCTGGCAGCGAACTTCCAGCGCGGCGACCTCAGCGATCTCGACGCCACTCAGAAAAGCGCCGACAATGCCTACGCGCAGGCAGTAACCACCGGCGAACCCTACCCCATCGCGCACGCATTGCAGACCATGTGGCTGGTCGAGTCGGTGCAGCGGGATCACGTACGCGCGCTCGAACACGTCGACAAGGCGCTCGAAGTGGTCGGAGATGATCCCGAATTCTCCGAGTTCCGCTTCGACCTGCTCGACAACCGCACGTTCACGCTGCAGAACCTGGATCGCCTCGACGAGGCGGAAACGACGATGCTCGAGGCCCGCCAGATCGCGGCCCAGCACCTTCCGTCCAGCGGCCTCCAAGTTTCCGAGGCGGTCCACTACTTCTGGGTAGGCCGCTGGGACGACGCCATGCTCCAGTTGCAGACCTTGACCGAGGACGGCCCCGCGATCTCCTTCTACGGGTTGCGCGAGCCCGGCCCAGCGGCGCTGCTTTCGCACGGCGTCAGCGCGTTGATCGCCGGGCAGCGGGAAGACGGCAAGACAGCCGCCCGCCATCTGGACGCGGCCGAGGAGTACGCGCCATCCAGCGGCGCGGAGCGCGAGAATGTTGACTTCTTGCTGATCGCCCGGGCGTTGGCGGCCGAACAACGCGGCGAGCCGGAGAAGTCACTGTCGATTATGGACCCGATCCTGAATCCCGGATTCGCCCCGCTGATGCTGCGCCACCAGTGGCTGCCGATCATGGTCCGGTTGGCGGTCGAACTCGGTGACCTCGATCTGGCAAACCAGGCGTTGGCCGTGTGCCGGGACGAAGCCGCCAAGGAAACCCGGCCGGCCCGGGCATTCGCCGCAGCGGCCCGTTGCGAGGGACTCATCGCTGGTGACCCCGAACCGGTCATGGCGGCGGGGCGGCACTACCGGGAAGTGGGGCGCGTGGTCGAACTGGCCGGGGCTTTGGAGGATGCTGCTTTACTTCTGGCGCAACGGAATCTGCTCAAGGACGCGCAGTGCGCACTCGACGAGGCGATCCAGCACTTCGCCGGGCTGTCCGCCCGCTGGGACATCCGCCGCGCCGAGTCACGACTCCGCGGGTTCGGGATCCGCCCGAGTCCGGACATCTCGGTCGTCCATCCCGCCGAGGGCTGGGAGGCGCTGTCCCGCGATGAGGTCCGGATCGCGATTCTCGTGGCCGAGGGCCGTTCCAACCCGGACATCGCGGCCGAACTGGGCCTGCCGAGACGCGTGGTGCAAAGTCACGTTGCCCGCATCCTGGGGAAGCTCAACGCGCATTCCCGAGTCGCCATCGTCGACGAGGTCCGCAGGCGCGAACCGGAGAGTCTGCAGGCCTATCACGCGTAATCGCTCGGGTCGACATCCAGCAGCAGATCGCGGACCGCGGACCGCAATCGTTCGCTCTGCAAGGGAGTGAGGACCGCAGCGGTGCCGTCCGGTGCGGTCAGCACCAGCTGGCGGCCGGTGAATGTGAGGGTGAGTTCGCGGTCGTGGCCTTGCTCGTCACTGCAGGGCAGCACACGGCGAGTCGTTCTCGCCGCAAGGGTGTCCCGAGTGGACCTCGAGTTCTTCTGCGTCATGGCGTTGCCGTGGCTGCGGTTTTCGCGGCCTACCGCGGCGGGGACGCAACCGGCTGTTGCCCTGATCCGCACACCCATCAGATCGCTCCCGCTCTCATCGCAAAAGCCACCGCGTGCGGCCGGTTACGCAGGTTCAGGCGATTGGTCACCCCGAAGATGACGTTCTTCACCGTCCGCTCCGAATAACACAGCTTCTCCGCGATCTCCACGGTGTCCAGCCCATCAGCCATCAACCGAAGCACATCAACCTCACGGCTGGTCAGCCCGGCCGCGTTCAAACCCTGCGGCGCCAGCACCTCACGCTGCAGATGATCGACCTGTTTGAGCAACTCGCCCAGCAGATCCGGCGGCATCACAGCACCACCCCTGGCCGCGGCCACCACGCTGTTGATCAGCCTCGTCCCGGTCGCGGCGATTCGCGGCAGCACCGCCACCACACGGGCCTCCACCGCACGCAGGACATCGGAGGGATCGAGTTCGTTGGTCACCAGCACACGAGGCACCGACACCTGCTGTGCCGACAATCGCAGACCAGCCAGCACCTGGGCATTCACACGGTCCGCGGCGAACACGACCACATCGGCTTCGGCCGCACTCGGCACCACGAACAACTCCGACCGCGACTTGAGACAACTCACCAGGCCGGCCAGGGTGATCGGGTCTGCTGCCTGCACGGCCACTCGCACTCGGTCCATCAGGATCTCCCACACACTCCGTGATGTTGTGATCTCAGTGTGCAAAGCCCGTCTTCACAAACTCTCTACATCATCTCTAGACCCCACCCGCACTCACAGCGACCACTGGCAGCCCGGACACCCGCAACGGCGCCAGCGTCAAGACCATCACAGATAGTCGCCGGGTCGACATCCAGCAGCAGGTCACCCAATGCCGCCCGCAGCCGTTCACCCGGCAAGGAGTGCGGACCACGCCCAGACTTGCACGCTCACCACCCCGTTGCCGAGCTCGGTCAGATCGCCCCGGCTCTCATGGCATAAGCCACCGCGTGTGGCCGGTTGCGCAGGTTGAGCCGACCGGTCACTCCGTAGATGACATTCTTGACGGTCCGCTCGGAATAGCACAGCTTCTGCGCGATCTCCGCGGTGTCCATTCCATCGGCCATCAACCGCAGGACGGCGACCTCCCGGTTGGTCAGCCCGGACGAGTTCAAGCCACGGGGCGTCAGCACTTCCCGGCGCAGGTAGTCGATCTTCTTGAGCAACTCGCCTAGCAGATCGGGCGGCATCACGCCCCCGCCGTTAGCCGCGGCGAGGACGCTGTTGATCAGCCTCGTCCCGGTCGCGCCCGTTCGCGGCAGCACAGCCACCACACGGGATTCGACCACACTGAGCACGTCAACGGGGTTGAGCTCGTTGGTCACCAGCACTCTGGGCACGGAGACCTCTTGCGCCGACTGCCGCAGGTCGGCCAGGACCTGGGTGTTGACCCGATCCGTGGCGAATACGATCACGTCGGCCTCAGCGCAGGTAGGCTCTATGACCAGCTCCGGCCGTGACATCAGGCAGCTGGTGAGGCCGGCCAGGGTGATGGGGTCTGCTGCCTGCACGGCCACTCGCACTCGCTCCATCGGGACTCCCACACGTTGAGTGATGATGTGATCTCAGTGTGCGAAGCCCGTCTTCACAATTTCTCTATGTCGCCTCTATGTGAGAGAGCCCTAGTCAGCACTCTTGCGCGACCAACCGGCAACGGCTCCACTCATCCAGCAGGAGGTCGATCCAGATGACGTGGAGTTGAGCCGCCTGTTCGTCCCCCAACGCACGGCATCGCAGGATGTACTCGCGAGTATCCGCCATCTCGGACTCCAGCTGCCGCAGCACGTGCTCAACATCTTCAGGCAGATCGATCGTCGCCAACGAACTCCTCCTTGACCCGACGTTTACAGACCAACCATGCCTGAATCTCGGCGCGGTAGCCGATCCGACAACCAGAACTGACCTTTCGACTAGTGCACTCTGCCTGGTAGCGCCAGGCCGGCGGCAAAACGCGCCTCATGGAGAGCCGCTCAACCGCTGCGCCGTGTTCGGGTCGAACACGTGGACCTCGGCGGTATCGCGCACTGCGACCCGGATCCGCTGACCGATGTAGGGCGGGGTCCGGCCATCCACGCGGACGACCATGCGCTGCTCCGACCCAGCAACAACGCCGTGCACATAGGCGTCCGAGCCCAGTTCTTCAACCAGCCGCACGATGAGTTCAAAACCTTCCTCGTCCGCCCCGACCAGTCGCAACGACTCCGGCCGCACCCCGAAGGTCACCTCCGCCAACTGCTTGGCGGAGGCATCCGAAAGCAGCTCCCGGGGCAGTGCGACCGTCACTCCGCCGATCACGACACCGGCCGCGTCCAACGGCAGGACCAGCAGGTTCATTGCGGGCGAGCCGATGAAACCCGCGACGAACGAGTTCGCCGGGGCCTCGTACAACTCCCGAGGGCTGGCGCACTGCTGCAGCACACCGTCGGCGAGCACCGCCACCCGGTCCCCCATCGTCATCGCCTCGACCTGATCGTGCGTCACGTAGATCGTCGTCGTCCCCAGGCGCTGTTGCAGCGACGCGATGTTCGCCCGCGTCTCCACCCGAAGCTTGGCATCCAGATTGGACAGGGGCTCGTCCATCAGGAATACGCTCGGCTCCCGCACGATCGCACGGCCCATGGCGACCCGCTGCCGCTGCCCACCGGAGAGCGCCTTGGGCTTGCGGTCCAGGTACTTGGTGAGGTCCAGCATCGCCGCGGCTTCGGCGACCTTCTCCTTGATCTGGGATCCGGGCATGCGCCGGAGCTTCAGCGCGAAACCCATGTTCTCCGCGACAGTCATGTGCGGGTACAGGGCGTAGGACTGGAAGACCATCGCGATGTCGCGGTCCTTCGGCGGGAGGCTGCTCACCGCCCGGGAGCCGATCCGGATCTCTCCTTCGTCGACTTCTTCCAGGCCGGCCACCATGCGCAGGGCGGTGGACTTGCCCGATCCTGACGGGCCGACCAGGACCAGGAATTCACCGTCGGAGATGGAAAGGTCGAGCCGATTGACGGCGCGCACCTGCGAAGCACCGCCGTAGACCCGCGATGCCTCCACGTAGGCGACTTCTGCCATGCCGTTTCCTCCATGTCTTGCTGGGACTGAATCTGGTTCCGAAGGGGTTGCTCGGCTCGGACGGCTCGGCCGGTGCCGACGATCACGGTCACGAGCACGTTGGACTACTGACCACGCCCACCGAGTTCGGTGGACCGCTCGGGATCGAGCGCCTCGAAGTCCGGCAGCACCTGGACCTTCGACTCGCCGCTGCGGGTCAGTTTCAGGGCTTCGTCGAAGCTCGCAAGCGGCAAGGCGTGAGTCAGCAACGGATCGGTTCGGATCGATCCTGATGCGATCAGTTCGAGCGCGACGCCGAAGCTGTTGAGCACGGCCATCGAGCGATTCAGCTCGGCTTGCAGATCGTAGAACGGAACTCGCGACAACTGGATGCGCCCGCTCGCGTGGGGCGTCCCGAACACGAGCAGCCGGCCATCGGCGTGTACCGCATCGAATGCCCCCTCCATCGCCTCCGGGTCGCCGGTGCAGTCGATCGCAACATCGAACTTCTCACCGCCGACCTGGGCGATGTCCGTGGCAACCGCAAACGCGCCGAGGTCCATCGCGAGATCCAGCAGCCCCGGGTCGCGGTCAACGAGGGTTACCTTGACACCGCTGAGTCGCTGCACCTGCAGCAACAGCAGCCCAGTCGTGTTCGCTCCCACGACCAGTGCACGCTGCCCAGCGACGACGCCGAACCTGCGCACGGCCCTGAGTGCACGCGAGGCCGGTTCGACCATCGCTGCCTGCTCCCAGGTCATCGAGTCCGGCATCCGGTAACAGTTGGCGGCGGGCACAGCGACGTATTCCGCGAACGCACCGTTCACCGTCTCACCGATAGCACCGCGCTGCTCACACTCCATCATGTAATCCGAACAGCACGCCGCGCACTGCCCGCAGGGCAGGATCGGATCGACCGTCACACGATCCCCGACCCGCCACTTCCCCGGCGCGCCTGGCCCCAATGCAACGATCTCGCCGCTGAACTCATGCCCCGGCACGATCGGATACGACACGGAAGCAAGCTCGCCGTCGGCGATAAGCACATCTAGCCCGCAGACCCCGCACGCACGGACCCGGACAACCACCTGCCCCAAGCCCGGTTCCGGATCAGGCGCCTCACCCACAGCGATCACCCCCGGCCAGCTGATAATCGCAGCCCGCATCGGCAACGCACCCTCCTCAACACCGTTGTCGCCCCACCCCGGAATTGCGCTCAATTGAGCACCAACGTGGCCCAACACCCAACAAGACCGCCGGACATTAAAAGACCAGATACGACCCCAAGCCAGACCATGAGAAAGATCCAGGACCCTGCATCCCCGCCATCTTGCCCATTCGCGCAAAATGAGGGAGTGTCTGATTAACGGTGGATCGCCGGAGTGTGGTGGGCTTCCCCCGTCGGTGTGGACACTCTGATACTGGATCTTGAGGTCCAGGGAAGGAGTGTCCCGGTTGGGATGGCCATCGAAGTTCAGCGACGAGTTCAAGCGTGACGCGGTGGAGCTGGTGCGGCCAGCACTTTCCGTACATCACACGCGGGCGTACTGATCAGCCGTGACACCGTCGGATCCGACGCTACGGCACCGAACACGCCCGGCGCGGCGCGCAGCATAGCTGATCTCATCAATCCCGATCCTGCGCAGGCCCGCGAACCGATCCACCGTGGCATCGATATCAGCTCGGCCCGGGTAATGATCGAGACCACCGTGCGCCCGGCGATCCGCATCAGCTGCCGAACCGTGCACAGATCCTGGGCTAAGTAGACCGCAGGCCGTTCATGCCCGAACTGACCTCCGAATCGACCCGCACCACTCGATGACCGGCCTCCGCCGCCCACGCCGACAGGCGGGCAACCTGACGCTCCAGATCGTCCTTCTGGTCGCGAAAAAGGAAACCCGCGCATACAAACCCGGTCCACCAACCAATTCCGGGACGGCATTGGTCTCGATGTTGGGCATCCCGATGACCAGAGATTTCGGCCCGGACAAGCCGCCGTGGATATTCACCAGCATTTTCTGCCGGCATCCCGCGGGGCGCGAATGGCCTGCCCGGCCAGAATTTGACATGGTCGGACGAATTCCGCGCACTGCAACACAGCTGCACGCGGTGGCGGTCCGATGACCCGCGAACCCTGGCTTCCAGCCTGGCGCGGTCAGTCGTGCAGCAGGGTGTTGATCTCGTCGCGGATCGTTGCTGGAATGTAAGAGCTCGGCAGTGAGTTGACCGGTTCCCACCTACGCACTCGGTGACAGCCTCACCCCGCCGATCCGCCAGGGCCGTGCACCACGGGCACGAACAAGCCCTTCTCGGTTTGGGCCGCAAAACCCAGATTGACAGCCCCGCCGCACCACACCCCGCTTGCTGATCACACGACGATGATCGTATGAGCCCTCATCCTACATCACGAAGGTCAACAGAATAAACACGAAGGCCAGAAAGATACAGCCCGAGATGGTATATTTGTACACTTTTTTTGGTCCTTACGGGCATCTCTGCGGCCTTGGTTATGGCGCCGACGCCGCGTCTAGTACATCGTCGGAAACGCACCACAGGTTTTGATCCTACCCCCAAGTCGTCTTTTGTTTCTTACGATTCTTGTACATCTGGAGGTCTGCGTGATTCAGAGGATCAGGATCCACTCGACTGCGGCAACGTGACACGGCACCCGCCGAATTCAGTACTGGAGTGCGGAGTGTCCTATATCGATTCCCTCCCGGTTATGTCAATAGCGGACGTCGCGGATCGGGATGCGCAGTGGATCGTGATCGACGATCAGGTTCTTGACGTCACAGATTTCATCGCGCAGCACCCCGGCGGATGCCCCGTGATGCACGCCAACATCGGTCGTGACGCCTCGGCGGACTACCACCATGTTTCCGCCCACCAGAGGAAATCCGTGGCCCGGAAGATCGCGCAGCTCATCGTCGCTCGACTCGATCCGCACACCCAGGCGGAAGATACGGGTGGGTGGCAGCGACTGCTCGATTACCTGTGCCTGGTCCGGAACTCGTTCGCGGTACAGCGCGACGACGCACGTGATCCAATTCTTGAACTGGTGTTCTCCGGTCAGTCCTATTGCCACTTGCTGGATGATCACCTTCCCTCGTTCATACAGCAACTTACGGATATCGGTGCGGTCGCGCACACCAGTCTGCTCGCGGGTCGCGCACCATTCACCGGCAACGTTCGATCGGTGACCGAGAAGGTTCTTTCAGCCAGTGACGCAGCGACCGCACGCGCGGTTCTCGAACACCTGCGCGATTCGGTCGCCAAGCTGATGCACCCACTCATTCATATCAGCGCCGACGCGATTCGCGCACAAGCAGGCCATCCCAGCGACAGCGACTCGGTCCAGCGAGCCCAGGAAGCCATGGCCCACATCGGAAAATGGTTCGAGGTAGAGCATGAGCACTGGCACCACGGTTGACACCACGTCCGAGCAAGAACTCACGATTCCCAACGAGGGACTGTCAAGTTCCCTGAATCCTATCCCTGAACAACGTTCTGTGGGCTCCCTGGAGCGCTATGTCGTAGCGAGTTACGAGGCGCCGGCCCAGCTGGATGGCGACCTCACCTTCGAGCACGGCTTTCTGCCGCGCAGGCTGCACACGACCGCACTGACCGGGGCCCATGCCGTCTGGGAAGACGTCGCAGCGGGCCTACCGGACCTCGCCTTCAGCCCGAGGGCGCAGGCGGTCCTCAGCGACCTGCCGCTGCTGCCCGCCGGCCCTGAGGATTTGCCCGATCACCAGGTCAAATGGGCAAGTACACTGCTCGGAATGATCGCGCACTCCTACTGGAGGTTCGGCCTGGAAAGGCTGCACCTCCCGCGCAACAGCAACATTTCCGCCGAGTTACCGGACTCGATCAAAGTACCCTGGACCCAGGTTTGCCAGCGGATGGGGAGAACCGGCCCCTGCCTGACCCTCGAAGACTGGGTTTTCAACAACTTCACCTTCATCGACAAAGGCCACCCGAGCCCCGATGGGGACTATCGCGTCGAGGACGCGGTCATCGAATCGATCCGACCGGTGGTGCCGGCCTACGGCAACGAAACTGAGCGTGTTTTCACCTCATCTTTCGTGGACATTCACGCTGCCAGCGCTTCGGCTGTCAAACAGGTGTGCCAGGCTCAGCGTGCGATCGAGCTCGGCGGGCCCGACGGACATGCGGACGTTGCTGCTGCGCTGCTGCGGATCGCGGAATGCGCACGCGGTGCCACCCGTGCGTTCCGCAAGATCAGCCCACGTCACAACAGCAAGACATTTTGCGACCCGGTTGACTGGGCGAAGACCCTCGTCACATGGACAGTACCCCCGCCGGGCTATCCAGCCGGGCCAAGTGGCTCGGCCTCGCCGCTGGTCCACCTCATGGACGCCGTGATCGGCAGAACCGAGTACGACTCCGACCAAGGACGCTTCGGGAAAATGCTCCGCGGAAGCCAGCTTCCCCGTCGCCTCGAGCAGTTCTTCGACCTCATCTGCGCAGCCGATTTTCGCGGCTACGTCCTCAGCCTGCGGGACGCCGGCGGCACCCGATTCGACGAGACGCAGGAGGCCTTCAACGAACTGGTGGACGCCTTCGCCGGCCCGCACGGATTCCTCGGCGTCCACAAGGGAAAGGTCGTCGACTACTTGGGCGTGGGGACGGTCGTAGGCCGAAACCAGTCAACGGCCCACGATCAAACCTACATCGCCGACTCCAGCTGGACGGCCATGGCGGACCGGCTGCACATCAGCATCGGCGAACGGGACGTCCGACGAGTCTGAAACGTGCACGCTTACGACCTGGTGCGCGACAAGTAACGGAACCGCCTTCCCCCGCCACCCGACCTCATCGACAGCAGTAGCGACGAGAGAGGGTCGGGCGCCGGGGCCGGCTTGTAGGTCTGCAGCCCGAACGCAACCGTCGGTGCTCACTGCCGTAGGCGGTGAACATGCTAGGCACCGAGACGTAGATATGCAGCGGCCATCCCTCGGTGATCGCGCCGTTGATGAAGGCCTGGGGCGTCACCAGCGCAAACGCAAGCGCACCACGATCCCGGACCCGGCCGCCCCACCGGCGCCGGACCTCATGGGCCGGGACTTCACCGCCACCGAGCCTATCAACGCTGGTGCGGCGATATCACCTACCTGCCGCTGACAGGTGGCGATCACCTATACCTGGCGACCGTGATCGATATCTGCTCACGCAGGTTGATCGGGTGGTCCATCGCCGGTCGCCTGCGGGCCGAGTTGGTCTGCGATGCGCTGCGGGCCGCCGTGCGTGCCCGCGGCGGCGACGTCGACGGCGTGGTCTTCCACTCCGACAGGGGTCGCAATACACCTCGGCTGATTTCGCCAAGGCCTGTAAGCCTCACGGTGTGCGGCGGTCGATGGGCAGGATCGGCTCCAGCTACGACAACGCTTTAGCGGACGCGTTTTTCGCCACCCTTAAACGCGAACTGCTCCACAATGGACGACGCTGCTGGAGCAGCGAAGCCGAGGCCCGACAGCAGGTCTTCCGCTGGATCGCCTTCTACAACCACCGCCGCAGACACTCCGCCCTGGGCTACCTCAGCCCCGCCGACTACGAACACCGGCGCACATCAACTACAGTGCAAGACCTCGCAGCATGAAACCCGGTGTCCACGCACCCGGGGGAACTCCAGATCATCAAACCCGGGGTGTCAACCATCTCCGTCAGTCTTATATTGACAGCTTCGCACCGAGCTCTTACCGGGCCATGCGTGTTGGGCGGGGACGAGTCCTGGACACTGGCCCGGACTACGTCTGCGACAGTGCCAAACCTCCAATCGACGCAGTCAGACCACGGCTGCGACCTCACGTCGCAAGGCACTCCAGAGATGCCCTCTCGGTTCGACGCAGTGATCCTTCAGCAAGATCAATCGTCCAAGCTCGAGAGGGCATCTCACCTACTCACGACCGAACCACTACCCGGAAACTCCGGTAGATCGAGCCTTAGCGTGACGCGCCTGCCGTCGTTCGGACTTGTCCGTTCCGCGAGGTAGGAATGCTCGGATCCACTGGAGAGTTCTGCTGGTTACTGCAGTAGTAGGCATCGCGCATCAGCTTCTGCATGTCGTCGAGCACGGGAGCACGCGGGTTGGTCGGAGCACATTGGTCCTCATAGGCGTTCATCGCTTGCGTCGGCAAAGCGGCAAGGAAGGACGCTTCCTCGACGCCGATTTCGGCGAAGGAGGGCGGGATACCGACGGCGTCTCTGAGCCGCTCGATGGCAACCGCATACGATTCGACCCCTTGCTCCGGCGTTCGCGATGGCAGGCCGAGGACGCGGGCAATGTCCTGGAAACGTTGCGGGGCTCGGTAGTTCTCATACTTCGGCCAACCGGTGAGCTTCGTCGGGCTTTGCCCGTTGTAGCGAATGACGTGCGGCAGCAGGATCGCGTTGGTACTGCCGTGGGGCAGGCTGAACGTGGCCCCGATGGTATGCGACATGGCGTGCACGATACCCAGGAACGCATTGGAAAGAGCCATTCCTGCTAGCGTGCTAGCGTTGTGCACCTTCTCGCGCGCAATGAAGATGTCGCCGCCGCTTCGAACAGAAGTTTCAAGGTTCTCGAAGAGAAGCTTGATCGCTTGGATGCACAGTCCGTCCGTGAAGTCGTTGGCATATGTTGATACGTAGGCCTCGGTGGCGTGGGTGAGCGCGTCCATGCCCGCACTTGCTGCCAATCCCTTCGGCATTTCGGTCACCAAGGTGGGGTCGATTATCGCGACGCTCGGGGTCAGGGCGTAATCGCCGATCGGGTATTTGCGTCCCGAATCGGGGTCGGTGACCACTGCGAACGGCGTTACCTCTGAGCCGCTGCCCGACGTGGTGGGGATGCAGACCAAGCGAGCGTCGCGGCCGAGTGGCGGAAACTGGTAGGCGCGCTTGCGGATGTCGTTGAAGCGAGTCTTCGCGTGATCGAGGTCGGTGTCGGGGTGTTCGTACAACAGCCACATGAGCTTGGCGGCGTCCATCGACGAGCCGCCCCCAATGGCGATGATCGTGTCTGGTCTGAAGTCCCTCATCATTTCGGCACCGCGGCGAATTGTCGCAACGGTCGGCTCAGGTTCGACGTAGTCGATCAACCTCACGTCCACGGGTTCGGCGCGGCGGCGGAGGACATCGACGACTTTGCCGGGATAGCCGAGACGGGCGATGGTCCGGCCGGAGACGATGACCGCTTTGTGCACGTCGGCCATGTCCGCCAGGTATCGCAGGCTATGCGGCTCGAAGTAGATCTTCGGTGGGACCTTGAACCATTGGATGTTGTTCGTGCGTCGCCCGGTGCGCTGGATGTTCAGCAGGTGGACCGCACCGATGTTGTCGGCGATGGAGTTGCCACCCCAGCTACCGCAGCCGAGTGTGAGCGATGGGCGGAATGCGTTGTACAAGTCTCCCATCGCGCCTTGTGCCGCCGGAGCGTTCCAGACGATCCGGGCCGCCTTCAGCGTGTTGCGGTAGCGATTGACGAGATCCTGATCAGCGGTGTGGATGACGGCAGTGTGCCCCCTGCCCCACAGGTCGAGGGCCCGTTGCGCCTTCCCGATGGCCTGATCAGCGGTATCGGCGGGAAGTACGGCAAGGATTGGGCAGGACTTCTCGCGGACCAACGGCTCGGCAGCGTCCACGTCGGACACTTCGACGAGGATCGCCGAGGTGTTCTCGGGAACGGTGAAACCGGCCTGGGAGGCGAGCCATGCAGGTGACTTGCCAACCGCCAGCAGCGAGCGACGGGCCGTGGGCGCGTCGTCGGCACCAGCCTCCGTACCGAACAGGAGCCGTTCCAGCGCCCGTTTTTGGTCTGGGGTAGCAAGGTGCGCGTGTAGCTGCTGTAGCTCACTCAGCGTCTCGTCGTACCGGGAGGCCTCGACGATGAGCACCTGCTCGGCCGAGCAGGCCGTGCCGTTGTCAAACGTGACCGACAGAAGGACGTCGTTGGCGGCACGCTTGAGGTTGGCGTCAGCCGAGATAAAGGCGGGTACGTTCCCGGCGCCGACGCCGATTGCCGGCTTACCAGAGCTATAGGCGGCTGCGACCGTCTCGTTGCTACCGGTTGCGAGGACGACGGAGACACCCGGGTGACGCATCAGTGCCTGATTCGCGGCGCGGGTGGGGCTATCGATCCATTGGATGCAGTCGCCTGGCGCGCCGGCCGCCACCGCGGCGTCGCGGACGGTTCGGGCCGCTTCGGCGCCGCAGCGGGGGGCCATGTGGTGGAAGGCGAAGATGATCGGATTGCGTGTCTTGAGTGCGATGAGGGACTTGAAGATGACCGTGGAGGTGGGGTTGGTAACAGGCGTGATGGCCGCTACGACGCCCACTGGACTGGCCGTCTGGGTCATTCCGGTGAGTTCATCGTGGGCGATGGTCCCCACTGTTTTCAGCCCGGCGAGGTCGTTGGCGATGTGTTCGGCCGCGTAGATGTTCTTGGTCGACTTGTCCTCCATCCTGCCACGACCGGTTTCCTGGACCGCCAGCGCAGCGAGCGCGAGATGCTTGTTCAGTGCAGCGAGCGCGGCCTGCTGCACAATGTGATCGACTTCTTGCTGCGAGAGTTGCTCGAAGGTCTGGAGTGCATCCAGTCCGCGTGCCACGAGATGGTCGACTTCGCCTGGTTCCGGAGCAGGTTGGGCGTCGACGTCTCCGGCGGCAACCTCGGTGCTAGCTCGGGCGTCGGTGACCGGGGCAGTGGCGGTGAGGCGAGGTGCCAGGCTCGCGGCAAGCTCACCCAGTGTGTCGTGCTCGTAAAGCTCCTCAACCTGCAGTTCGGGAACGTACTTCCCGAGTCCGACCACTGCCTCCACCATGGTCATCGAGGACAGGCGGAGCCCTGGTACATGGGTGTCGGCGTTGAGGCTTTGCTGGGGTAGGTTAGCGACTTCAGCGAGAACATGCACGATCGTCCGCAGTGCATCGTTGTCGACCTCAGCCTGAGTTGCCTGCGATGTGGGAGGGGCCGTGGCATTGGTCGACGCGCCTCGGCCAACGATGTAGTCGGCCGCGTTTCCCGGCTCATGCAGGGTTTCCGCGATTGTTTGCAGAGCTTTCAATCTCGTTGTGCCAATCGTCTGCGGTATCGACGATGTGGAACTCGCCGCGGGAGCGGCCTGATCCATCGTGGCAGGATCGAAGTGAACCTTGCTGGCTTCGACCGCGCTGAGGGTGACGTCAAATGCACCGTCGTCGACCAGTGGCTCGGGCGCGCTGAGTGAGCCCAGGAACTTTCGGACCGGGAGATTCCGGTCAGTACGCTTGCACGGAATTCGCACGGTTTCGCAACCTGATTTGATTGCAAGCTCACCGAGATCGGCCAACATGCGGTGCTCGACCCCGCGGCCGAGTGCCCTGCAGCTAAGCAGGAAGGTGTCGACCACAAGCTCGTCCGCGTCCTGCTGGTAGATCGTGGTACCAACGGTACCGTAATCACCGAAACGGTCCTTGGCACGCACCACCAGGCAACCCGCCCGTTCGTCTTTGAGGAGCACTTGCAACTGCGACTCCTGGCGACGTTGGACGCTGGCATTGAATTGGTTGGTCCGTTGGGTGAGCTGGGCAACTCGCCGAAGGTCGGCATCAGCTGCCGGAGCTATGTCCACCTGCAACTGCAGGTTGGCCATGAACTCCGCGAAGTTCATCGTGCGCTGGAGCTGAGAGCGCTCTTGCTGGCTGACATAAGAGCGGGTGCGCGCGCGGTCCTCGTCGGTGGTCTCCAGGCGGTCGAACGCCCAGACCCGTGCCGCGAAGTCACGCAGTAAGTCGGGCTCGGCGGGTACGGTCAACGCAAGCACCCCAGGGCAATTGGCTTGTACCTCCGCCACTTCGAGTGGGTTGTCGTCCAGGAACACCACGCTGTCGAGCCCCAGCCCGAAACCTTCGACGAGTTGGATGAGGCCGGCCGACTTCGGTTCCCACGAGACGGCCTGCCCGGCCAGCATTTCCGGACGCAGCGGCATATCGGTCCGAGTGGCGAACACTTCCCCGATAAGAGCGGGATCGTTCTTGCTCACCAGGCACACGAGGACGCCATTCTTCGAAAGGTCCGCTGCCCAATGCTGGAGCCGGTAGTGCCCATCGCGCATCCGCAACCCCTGCGGCCCGTCTTCCCCTGCGACGCCATCCCACAGGGTGTTGTCGCAGTCGAGCGCGAGCACCTTGAACGGCGGTGCAGCAACAGTGTGCAGCGTCCGCGCGAGGCCAGTGGCAAGGGCGGTGTAACCCTCACTGGTGTAGGGCATGTGCGCAATACGAAGCCGCGCCGGGTCGTGCACATTACCTGGCTCTGGAGACAGTCCACCATGCCAAGTGGCGCAGTCGAGTACGTGCACGCCGCGCAACCCGTCCAGCAGCTCCGAGAGCAGGGCATGACGTTTTTCATCCAAATCCGCGTGCGGCTCCGGGCTCGGGCATACCTGGATGAGCAAGGTTGCCAGGTTGGTGCCGCGTTCGGCCCAAGCCCGGACTGTAGCCGCGAACTCCTCAATCGTTTTCTCGATTCCGGCCTCATCCCAGTCGGCGAAGCGCACCAACAGCGCTGCCACCGTCGCCCCGCTAAGCGCGCTATCGACCGCGAGGAGCTGCTGGAAAATCTGACCATACGGGGAGAATTCCACTTCCCACTCGAGTCCGAGGCGCTGCAACCAGGCGTCAAGGGGCGGCTGCAGCGGATCGGTGGTGAACGTGGCGGCCACCGCAAGCCGCGAAGAATTCTTGCCGGTTTTCTGCGACTCTGAAGGGAGATCGGCCGGCTGGGCGAAATCTTCCAGCACGGTCGCCGTACCCGCCGCACCTGGCTTCAAGAGCGCGTTGACGATGCCGGCGGTGACCGGTTCGACGCGCATCCCGGGGAGAACCCCGCTCGCGTAAGCTGTGGCCAGCCGCGGCGGGCGCGCGATCACACCTTTGGTACTGGACTTGTTCGTGATCGTGTTTTTGACCATTGCCTCGGCCGCTTGTTTGGCAACGGCGTAGTGCTCCAACCCGGTGGGGCATGAGGTGACATACTCGCTGGAGATCAGAATGATCTGTCCAGCACGCTGTTCGACCAGTTCGCCCAACCTCTCCAGAGGCGTGTGCACTAGCTGAAGAGCGCTTTCCTGCCATGCTTGCGCGGCGTCACCAGTCATGCCCGGTTGCACCGTCGGGAAAGCGTTGAGCACGAGCACGTCCAAGCCCCCGTGCCTTGCCCTGATGCGATCGCCCAGTTCTGCCAGCTGATCGGCATTGGACGCGTCTGCCTGCACCAAGTGGACTCGTTCCGCGTCGGCACCTAGCGCGTCGCGAACTTGCTGGGCCTCGGCTCCACAATCGCGATAGAGGGCATAGACCTCGGCACCCTGTAGCGCCATCCCTTGAACCAGGCTCGCTCCCAGTCCCCGGCTGCCGCCGACCACCACGGCGACCTGGTTGTCCAGAGCCCGCACTTGGGGGATAAGTTCGGTTAGCTGCGCTGGGTCGAGCTCTGCGGGCAGCTGCCGCACCAATACCGAAAGCTGCACCTGCCCGACCCCGCCCAGGGCCCCTGCGAGTTTCACCAGTCCAAACCGTCGGTCCACCGCGGTGACCTCGACACGACCAACGCCGTGCGCCAGATTCGGCGCGCCGTCCGGCAACACCGACAATCCGGTGATCATCGCCTCCCGTCCCGGGAGGTGCATGCCTGCTACGTAACTGGCCCAGGACAGCAACGTCACGTGCTGGCCGATGCTTTCGCCCGCATCTGCCCCGTAACCGCGCAGCGTTGCGTGAAGGTCTCCGACGTCGCCGCCAAAGGGGATCTCCAAAGTCAATCCCTCGGAGATCTCATCGATGGTCCACTGTGTTAGCCCGTCACCCAAGCTCTTCACGTCGGAGACGTTCGAGAGCTCTCGATCAACACGCTCGTCACCGACGTTCTCCAGGTCAATCTCGACCGCCAGGTTCTCCGCCGCCCAGACCTCAAACCGAGTCGCAGCCTCCGGCATCGTCACGGTGTACTCGGCGCCGGGCAGGACAGGGCCGTGAAAACGCGCCCGGAGCCAACGGTCGTTCGGCAGCTGAGCCGACTCGATCCACGTACCTAGCGCGTGCATCACCACCAACGCGCCGTGCACGATGGGCTGCGGAAAACTCGTGCACCTGCGGACATACTGGACATCCGTGTGGAGCGGGTTGATGTCTCCACTGGCCTCCGCAAAGACCCTTACTTGTTCATCGCTAACTCGAAGAACCCGCTGACCGATTGACACTCCCATAGTTCCTTTCGTTTCGGTGATTGAGGTTCCTCCGTATGGCTCGGAGGCTTCCTAGCTTGGTCTGATGGACCTAACGGGGGTCATCCGTGCCAGCACCGATGAAGTACCCGACGAGCTGCGTGAGCGCCGCCACTCCCTTCCCTGAACCACGAGCGTCTGTGCCTCAGACGCCGGGCAAGCCAAAGATCACCTCCGCTCCGACTATTTCCAGGCTTTGGGGCAGGGCTTGAGCGCCGGTTATCTGTCCGGTATACCTTGGTGAGGGGATGGACATCGAGAAGGTCTTCCTAAGGAAGAACCATTAATGCGCTCAACGCCGGCGTACCCGGCAGTATTGTATTGAGAAATGAGCATCATTGGTCGCCGCTTCGCGTGCAATTAACGGGATCGCGAGGAAACCTTGCAGGGAAGCCAGAGGTTTGGCCAAGGCGCTCCCAGTCTCCACCTTCAGCAATGTTCTCCGTTTTCGGTATGCGAAAATCGGCCTACCCCAGGTGCGCGCTTGGGGCATTGATTCTGCCGCCAACCGGGCCAAATGTGGTTGGTCGCGATTACGAGGCGAATTCTGACGCTCTTTTCGTCAGAGACGATACCGTTTGGTCGCGACTGTGCCCTAATGGCCACTAATGCATGATCATTCGGGCAGTTCGGCTGGCCGGGATCGTCAAAGCCGATTTGGGATGGTAGCGGCCGCTTATACTGAGCCTTTCCGGGTAAGCATCAGTGACTCGGGGCAGTCGTCAGGGGAACGTCAAAGTTGGTTTGCACTGGTGGCGGCCGCGATGAGTGGAAGGATTCTGGTTCGGTCGGCAGCGATACGTTCCAGGGTTCGGGTTATTTGCGTGATTCCGGCCAGGCGTAATAAGCCCAGCGCGAGGTTGCGTAAGGTGGCCATGACGTGGACGCCTGCGCCGGTGTAGGCGTGTTGGTGGTCTTCGCGGTAAACGACGTCGCGGACCCAGTGGGTCTTGTTTTCTATTCCCCAGTGCAGGCGGATGAAATGAGCAATCACCTCGGCGTCGGCTTGTTCGGCGGTCAGACTGGTGACACCGTGAACGACCTCTTTGGACACACGGTTCCCCGTGTGGTCGAAGGTGTCGCGGCGGATGCGGAACAGCAGCGAACGCCGTCGGTGCTCACTGCCATAGGCGGTGAACATGCTAGGCACCGAGAAGTAGATATGCAGCGGCCATCCCTCGGTGATCGCGCCGTTGATGAAGGCAGGCCAGTGCTGCCGGGCGTCCTTGGAAACGCGTGGATCACTTAGCAGCCGCTTAAGCAGATCGTGGCTGGTTACCGCCCACGCCACCACTCCCCCAGGAAGTTCACCGCGCTGCGGGGCCTTGTCGTCAGATGCCGGCGGCCTCGGCGTAGACGTCGCGGCCGGTGGGGTCGATCTTGAACGGGCAGGACTGTTGCTTCATCGGCTTTCTCCAGAGGTTTCGTCGAGCTGAGCGGGGATTAAATAGGACGAAACGTCTATTTCGATCGTTGAGCGACCCTTAGATGAGACCCGCGCGGATGGCGTAGGCGACAGCGTGGGTACGGTTGCTGAGATCGAATCGTTCCATGAACTTGTAGAGGATGTTCTTGACGGTGCGTTCGGAGAAGTGGAGTTTTTGCGCTATTTCTTCGAGGCCGAATCCTTCGGAGACGAGACGTAGGACATCGATGTCGCGGTGCGTGATACCGGAGGGTGTCATATCGAGCGGTGCGAGCACTTCGCGGTAGGTCCGTTGAAGCTGATCCACGAGTGCGCCCTGCATTGAAATGGGGAGAAAGCCACCACCGTCGCTGACTGCTCGAACAGCTTGGGCGAAGGCGCCGGCGGAGAAGTGGTGGCGCCATAGGACGGCGCGGACGCCCAACCCTACCGCCGTGGCCATGTCGGCGCGCCAACGGTTTTCCACTACGAGGATAACGGGTTTGACAGCGGCGGGATTGAGGCTTCGCAGCGATTCTATTGTAGACGCTTCGGCGGTTTCCGTGGCGACGACCACAACGTCGGCGTTGTCGTTGGTGGTCTCGATGTGTTGGTGCTCGTCCAAGCACTGGGCTAGCCCGGCGCGAATCAGCGGGTCCGAGGCAGTAATAGACACGCCGATCTTCGTTGTTGTTCCGCCATCCATGGCAATGTCCCCGTAAACTAAGTAGACGCTTCGGCGATATCCGTGGCGACGACCACAACGTCGGCGTTGTCGTTGGTGGTCTCGATGTGTTGGTGCTCGTCCAAGCACTGGGCTAGCCCGGCGCGAATCAGCGGGTAGG
>NZ_JBFAKG010000097.1:0-6774 GCF_040655595.1 Saccharopolyspora sp. NPDC050389 | reverse complement strand
GTAGCCACGCCGGCCTTCGTTGTGGTTCCCCCACCCATGGCAACGGTTAGTTAAGGCGACGTCGTCGTGCACTCCGAGCACGGCTCCGGTGTTGGTGAAATAGAACGGATCCGGTTCTTTCTCGCCCGTTAATCGATACAGGAAAGCGTCCGCGGCCATGCCTACCTCTCCGTGAGCCCCTGGTTACTGCGGGTAAGGGGACTATAAGAGTACAGGTAGGTGGTTCTTGCGCCTAGAACCGCACGACAACCGCCCACGCGCGCACGACTGCGCCGTCGGGACTGGTTGGCGGTTTACTTGCCTGGGAAGACGTCCAGTGCGGCGGGTGTCTGACTCACGCACCGAAGCCACGACTGGAAGGGTTCACTGGCGCCCCGGTGACAGCTAACTGGCCATTCATGCCCGTCCAGTAGAACGGTTCGTCGCCGGTTCGCGCGCAGCGTCACGCGGTGATGCGGACTTGGCCGATCGGTCCTCACCCCGCACCGCTGCTTGACCTGGACCCAGGCCGACGTCGAGGCGCGCGTCCTCGGACTGCGGCGTAACCCGCGCCAACTTATGAGCGAGACGTTGCCACTGAACGGTCTAGTCATGCCAAGCCACACGGCCTAGACTTCCCGATGTTCGTCCCCGCTGCAGCCAGAGGTCGCGATGCCACCGACTTACCACGTGGATACCGCCACCGTGGATACCACCACCGAGGACATGCCACGCGCCGACCAGCTCGAATACTGGGGCGAGGTAATCAGCTCATTCCATTGCACCTTTGGCTCCCGGGGCGTCCGGCCGGACGACTTCCGAGGCCGCACAACCTGCCAACGCACCCAGCCCTACCAGCTCGTCACCTGGGGCGTCTCCACCCCGCAATGGCTTCAGCGCACCAAGCGCCAGGTTCATGCCGACACCGACGAGCGATACAGATCCGTCATCTCCACCCGCGGCTCGCTCGTGTTACGCCACGCCGGCAACCAACGTACGCTCACCGCCGGCACCGGCGCGCTGTTCACCATGAACACCCCGTTCGACCTCGGCGTCGGACCCCGCCACAAGGGCATGATCCTCACCATGCCCCAGCGCGAGATCGACCACCGCCTCGGCCGCGGCGCACTTCTCAACCCGAAACGGACCTCGCCCACGGTTTCGGGCGACTCATCCACACCAGCCTCGCCACCCTCAAAGCCGAACGCGACACCCTCACCGCCACCCAATTCGACCGAGCAAGCCAACACCTCACCGGCCTGGTTTGCCTGCTCCTCCTCGGCGATACCCAACCGCCGATCAGCCACGCACGCGAGATCGAAACCCAAATACGCCAATACATTCGCGCCAACGCGTGGGACCCTGGACTCAACACGGAACCCATCGCACAAGCACTCGGCTGGTCAGCGCGACAAATCCAAGCCGTGCTCCGGCGGACCAGGGCGAGCAAAGCGCAGAAGTAGTCGGCACAGCGCTCGTATCGGATGGCCAGCGTCAGTCCACAGTGAGCTCGGCGGGGTCGTCGACCGGAACGGCGTTGCTTGCCGCTACTCCGGAAAAGAAGCGGGCGCTGTCCTTGACCGTGCGCTGCAGGGTGTCGAAGTCGACGTGAATCAGGCCGAACCGCTGCGAATAACCCAGCGCCCACTCGAAATTGTCCAGCAACGACCAGGCGAGGTAACCGCGCACGTCCGCGCCCTGCTCAATCGCCGCATGGACCGCGCGAAGGTGGTCGGCGAAGTAGCGGACCCGGTCGCGGTCTCGAATCCGACCATCGCTGTCGATCGTGTCGGCGAAGGCCGCGCCGTTCTCGGCGATCATGAGCGGAAGGCCAGGGCAGTGCCGGCGCAGCCACAGCAGCAGGTCCGTCAACGAACTCGGCGTCTGTTCCCAGCCGAACGAGGTAAGCGGCCCTCGAGGCGGCAGAACGTCGAAGCCCCGCAAGCCCGGAAGGCCGCTGTTACTTGGTGCTTCCAGGTCCGCCAACGGCGCCACCCGGACCGGCGCGTAGTAATTCACCCCGAGCCAGTCGAGCGGGGTAGTGATCGTCTCGAGATCGCCATCGCGTATAGCGGGTTCCAGCGCACCCAGGTGAGCGACGTCGGCGAGCACGTCCTCCGGGTAACCACGACCCAGCACCGGGTCGAGGAAGATCCTGTTCTGCATCCCGTCGAACTTGCGCGCGGCCTCGCGGTGGGCTTCGTCGTCCACATCGGTCAGCGCCGGCGCGAAGTTCAGCACCAGTGAGAACCGCTGTCCGGGTCGTGCGGCTGCGCGCAGCGCCCGCATCCCCAACCCGTGCGCCAGCAGGTGGTGGTGTGCTGCGACGAGCGCGGTGCCCGGCTCTGCCACTCCGGGTGCGTGCACCCCGGTTCCGTAGCCGAGAAATGCCGAGCAGTAGGGCTCGTTGAGCGTCGTCCAATCCGGCACTCGATCGCCGAGGGCGCCATGCACTGCCGCCGCGTAATCGGCGAACCGTGCGGCGGTGTCACGAACCCGCCAACCGCCCTCGTCTTCCAACGCCTGGGGCAGGTCCCAGTGGAACAGCGTGATCATCGGCGCGATGCCGTGATCGAGCAACTCGTCGACCAGCCGGTCGTAGAACTCCATCCCCTGCGGGTTCAGCGTCCGCCCGTCCGGCATGACCCGCGACCAGGACACCGAGAACCGGTAGGTCGGCAGGCCGAGTTCCGCCATCAGCGCGACGTCCTCGGGATATCGATGGAAGTGGTCGCAAGCCACTTCACCCGTATCACCACCCAGAACCTTGCCTTCCGTGGCCGTGAAGGTGTCCCAAATGGACGGTCCGCGACCGTCCTCCTTCGCTCCGCCTTCGATCTGGTAGGAGGCCGTGGCCGTCCCCCAGACGAAGTCCGACGGGAAACCGAGCGCCTTCTTGTTGGTCATATCCCACCTCATCCGTTGACCGAAACTCGCGTGAGTCCGTTGACGATCTGTCTTGCCAGCAGGAGAAAAACGATGATCACGGGCAGCACGCCGAGCGTCGCACCGGTCAGCATCAATGAGTAGTCCAAGAAGTAACCGCTCGCCAACCTCGACAAGGCTACCTGAACGGTCAGGCTTTCGTTCGGGTCGAGCACGATCAGCGGCCAGAAGAAATCGTTCCACGCGGCCATGAACGTCACCATGCCGAGCACTGCCGCCTGCGGACGAATCGCCGGGATCGCCACATGCCGAAACGTCCCCCACAGCGAGCAACCATCCACTCTGGCCGCGTCGACCAGTTCCGGGGCAACCGCCTCCTCGCACGCCTGGCGCATCCAGAAGACGCTGAACGCGTTGACCAGTGCGGGCACGATCACCGCCTCCAGCCTGCCGTACCACCCGAGATCGCCGACGACCATGTACAGCGGGACCACCCCGAGCTGGGCCGGCACCATCACGGTTCCGATCACCACCAGGAACAGAGTGTTTCTCCCGGCGAAGCGCAGTCGGGCGAAAGCGAACCCGGCAAAGCTGGACAGCACCACGGTCGACACCATGACCGTCCCCGACACGATCAACGAGTTCTGGATCGCGAGCCAGAAGTCCACGGTGTCGAAGACGCGTTGCACGTTTTCCAGGAGGTAGCCGCCGGGGACCAGCGGTGGGATGGAATCACCAATGGCCGAGCTGTCGCTGGAGGACACCACGAACGACCAGTACAGCGGGAACGCCGATGACACGACAACACCGGTCAGCAGCGCGTAAACCAGAACCCCGGGGCGGCGGGTCAATGGACCGGCACCGTCGGATCGACGGAGTCGCCGGGCAGGAACACTCGCGAGCACCGCTTCAGCTCCCTCCGCGAATTCGACGCACCAGCACGAAGTTCGCCACTGCGGATATCAGGCACATGACGAACAGCACCCATGCGATGGCAGCCGCGTATCCGGCGTCGAACAGACCGAATCCCTTCTCGTACAGGTACATGGTCAACGTCTGGAACTGCCGGTCGTTGCCGCCGACACCGGCGGTTCCGGTCGAGTCGAACAGTTGCGGCTCCGCGAACAGCTGCAGGCCGCCGATCGTCGAGACCACCACCGTGAAAATGATGGTCGGCCGGATTCCCGGCACGGTGATCGACCAGAACGACCGCCACCGCGAAGCCCCATCGAGCGCGGCCGCTTCGTAGAGCTCCCTGGGGACGTTGCGCATCGCGGCGAGGTAGAGCAACGCGTTGTAGCCGGTCCAACGCCAGATCACCATGGTGGCGACGGCCAGGTGCGACGACCAGCGCTGGCCCTCCCAGTCGACGGGATCCAACCCGAACAACCCCAGAATCCAGTTGATCATGCCGAAATCGCGGCCGAACAGCTGGGCGAAGACCAGCGCCACGGCCACCACCGAGACGACGTTCGGCAGCAGAACACCTGCGCGCCAAACGGTCCCCGCACGAAGCGGCCGGTTGAGCAGCGCCGCGATGCCGAGCGCGGCCAACAGCTGCGGCACCGTGGAGACCACGAAGATGCTCGCGGTGTTGAACAGGGCGTTGTAGAAATCCGGGTCGGCGAACAGTGCGGTGTAGTTCGCCAGCCCGACGAAGCCCTGATCACCGTCGATCAAATTCCAGTCGTGCAGCGAAATCCACGCGGTGTACAGCAGCGGGAAGAGGCCGAACACCGCGAACAGCACGAAAAAAGGAGCGACGAACAGGTACGGCGTGACCCGGGCGTCGATCCGGGAGAGCAGGACCCCCCGGCGCCCACCCGGAACCGACCCACGAAGAACGTGGGCCGGTTCGTGGGTGGGCGCCGGTGAAGGGCTTCGTGACATCCTCCCTACCTCACGGCGTCGCGGGCCTGCTGCACGGCCTCGGCCCACGCCTGGTCGGCGCTCTGCTTGCCGTCCTCGACGCGGCCGAGTGCCTGGCCGAACTTCGGTCGCACCACGCTGTCCTTGGCACCGCGGTAATTCGGGCGCAGGCTGTCCGCCGAGCTCGCGTAGATCTGGCCCACCGGTGCGTCGCTGAAGTACGGGTCGGTCTTGCCGATCACCTCAGGGTCCCCGTACGCAGCCGGCGTACTGGGCAGGATGCCACTCTGCAGGAAAATCTTCTTCTGCTGCTCCGGGGCGGTCAGCCACTTGGCGACTTCGTAAGCCTCCTTCGGGTGTGCGCCCTGCTTGGGCACCGTCAGGTAGGAGCCACCCTGGTTTCCGCTGTTGCCGGGAACCGTGGTGAGGTCCCACTTGCCCTTGTTCCCGTCGCCACCGGCTTCCCTGATCTGCTCCAGCATCCAGGCCGGGCAGTTCATCACGGCGAAGGAGCCCTGTTTGACCGCCACGTTCCAGCCCTGGGTGTAGCTGGTCACCCTGGCGGTCTGCCCCTTCGCCCCGATGCTCGCGGCGATGTCGAAGGCACGTCGCAGGTTCGGATTCCGGTCGGCGATGAGCGAGTCGTCCGCCTTCGAGAAGAAGTTCTCCTCGGACTGGTTGAAGATCGCGGTGTAGATGGTGCCGGCGGAATCGGCGAACTTCGCATCCGGCACCGCGGCGCTGAACCGGTCGGCGACCCGGGCGAAGTCTTCCCAGGTGGGCCACAGCTTGGCCACCTCGGTACGCTCGGTCGGCAGACCGGCCCGGGCGAACAGGTCGCGGCGGTAGCACATCGCCAGGCTGCCCATGTCCGTCCCGAGACCGAGCACGAAACTTCCGTCCTTGCTGACCCCCTGCTCCCACTTCCAGGGGGCCCACTGGTTCTGCAGGTCCTTGGCCCCGAAGTCGGCGAGGTTGACGAACTTGTCCCTGGACTGCAGGAACTGCGGCATGTACTGCTCTTCGACGGCGACGACATCGGCGGCGCCCTTGCCGCCCGCTAGCTGGGTGGCCAGTCCCTTGTGGTGGGCCTCGAAGTCGGCGACCTGCGACACCAAGTGGATGTTGGGATGCTGTGCCTCGTACTCCTTGAACAGCGGCTCGTAACCGAACTCGCCGAAGGTCGCGACCTTGATCTCGATCTTCCCACTGCCGGCCCCATCGGTTCCCGCGCACCCCGCCAGGGCCACCGACACAGCCGAGGTCAGGGCAGCAACAGCCAGCCAGCGCGAACGCCTTCTCCTCATCACACTTCCTCATCTCCCAATCGTGACCACCATGCCGCGAGCTGATCGCTGATCTACCGCGCAGCGAAACGTGTGTCCACCACGGGAATCGAAGTCTGCCTCTTCGGACATCCGACCCACGGTTCAGAAGTGCACCAGCACCCGTCCCTCTCCCGAACCGCACGGAAAAGCCGCACTGCGCACGGCGGTGTCGATGTCCCTGTCGTTTTGGGAAGATCGGGTGGAGATCCACCGTCAACTTCTCAGAGCCTGTTGGTGGTTGCCTTGCGCAGGTGGTCGCTTAGCGGAACCTCAGGCGTTCCCTGGACTGCGGGAGCCCCTCCTTATGTATGTCCAATACGCGGCGGAGAGGCTGTCCTCGCCAGGAATGCCTGAGAACCCGCCGGTGGTTGCGCTGCTTGGGTGGATGCAAGCGGCTGGCGCCGCTTCACAAGGCGCGGACGGCATTCGCCGACAGGGATCTCAGGCAATTTCAACTCCCCGCTCTCGGGAGAACTGATGGTTTTCGAGTCAGGCTAAATCGCGGCAAACCGGAGATCAACGGATCCGAGGGCAGGGAATCGAAGCACAAGAGGCACAACCGAACCGTGGTGACGGCGCTATGTCAGAGGGGGATGTTGCCGTGCGAGCCTCGCCCGGCGGGGGCTGCGGCGAGCGCTTCGGCGATGCGGCGGCGGGTGGTCTTGGGGTCGATGACCTCGTCGACCACGCCGATCGACATCGCCCGGCCGAC